>JAHCSU010000545.1 GCA_023522315.1 Nostoc sp. CCCryo 231-06 | reverse complement strand
TCCTCAACCCAACCTACACATTTTTATTTTTTGGGCTTAACCGAACCGTATTGATAGATAAGTCACCTATAACCAGGTGGCTTTTTTCGCTAATATGCAACCAATTAAACTTCGGGAGGTAGGATGTGGAAAATTGGCAAGCAATCCTCAGCGTGATTACATTTATAAGCGTCATTATTTTAGTGATGACGGAATGGGTACATCTCACTATTGCGGCATTACTGGGAGCATTGTTATTAGTTTTTACCAACGTCATGACTTTAGAAGAAGCCGTTGGTTACATCGGCAACAGTCATGGAACACTCGGTTTATTCTTTGGAGTTATGGTGTTAGTACGGGCTTTTGAGCCTACGAAGATATTTGATTATTTAGCTACTCAAATAGTACTCATAGCTAAAGGACAAGGCAAGCGTCTATTACTCGGTATTGTGGCTATTGTTACACCCATCTGTGCAGTCTTACCAAATGCCACAACAGTAATGCTATTAGCACCTTTAATTCCCCCAATGGCTCAAGAAGTAGGAGTAAACTTTGTACCTTTACTAATTTTAATGGTGTTAGTCGCCAATAGTGCTGGACTGCTAACTTTAGTTGGAGATCCAGCTACATTTATTGTTGGCGATGCTGTGAATATCAGCTTTACAGATTATTTATTGAAATTGAGTTTAGGAGGAGTAATTGCCATTGTCATAGTGATTGCAACACTACCATTTTTATTCCGTAAAATTTGGAATACACAGTTAGATAATCTTGAAGAGCTGCCACATCCAGAAATAAATCACCCACAAGCTTTAACCCTTGGTGCAGTTATTGTATTTTTCGTCCTGCTATTTTTTGTTATCGGAGAAACTTTACCAGTTCCAATTTCGCCTGCTGCGGCAGCTTTATTAGGAGCAGCTTTAGCTTTGCTTTTATCTCACCATAGCAAAATAGATTCAGTTAACAACATTCTGCGGGATGTAGACTGGAGTACGTTAATATTTTTTATGAGTATTTTCGTGTTAATTGGAGGGTTAGAAAAAACAGGTGTAATTAATGGTTTATCAGGAGTATTGGCAGTAATTTTAGGAAAAAATATTATCTTGGGTTCCCTAGTTTTATTATTTTCTGTGGGAATATTATCCAGCGTAGTGCCCAATATCCCTTTAGTAGTGGGGATGGTGCCCTTACTTAAACAATACATTGTTACTGTCGGATTAGCACCTCCAGAAGTTTTAGCACAAGACTTTCAAGGACAGTTTCCCCCAGAAGTATTACCACTATTTTATGCGATGATGTTTGGTGCAACTTTGGGAGGTAATGGCACACTAGTAGGAGCATCATCTAACATTGTAGCCGCCGGGATTTCTGAGCAGCATGGACGCCGCATTTCGTTTAAAACTTTTTTACACTACGGTATTCCAGTTATGGTATTGCAACTGGTAGCTTCGGCTTTGTACGTGTTAGTTCGCTTTTTACTTTAGATAAACCTAATTAAATATAAAATGCTCAGGAGATAAATCCCCGACTTTTGGTGAGAAGCCGGGTTTCTGAGTACTGTCCTTATTTATACTCAGATACTTATCAATCCTGAGCTATTCCTAATATCCAATTAGGTGTAGGACATCGCGTAAGACGCTATAACCAGCTAAATCCCAAAGTAAATATGCAAGGAATCCAATTGCTGCCAAGCGACCATTCCAAATTTCAGCTTGGGGAGTCCAGCCAAACAGAAATTCATTGCGATCGCGACCGTTGTATTCTGTTGCAACAGGTGGTAAATCTGTAGAAGGACGAGTTCCTTGAGTTGCCATTTTTTTTTCTCCAATATCTAGTAATGTTTCAAGTGTTTAATGTTCTAGTAGCCAACTATGCGTAAAACGTCACGAACAACGCTATAGCCTGCTAAATCCCACAATAAATAGGCTAGAAAGCCAATTGCGGCAAAGCGACCATTCCAAATTTCAGCTTGGGGAGTCCAGCCAAACAGAAATTCATTGCGATCGCGACCGTTGTATTCTGTTGCAACAGGTGGTAAATCTGTAGAAGGACGAGTTCCTTGAGTTGCCATTTTTTTTTCTCCAATATCTAGTAATGTTTCAAGTGTTTAATGTTCTAGTAGCCAACTATGCGTAAAACGTCACAAACATCAATGATTCGTTTGTTAACTTTAATGTAGCTGTTTATAACTAGACTTATTTATGCCTGTGGGTATAAACCGCAAGCACGTCTTCTGGACGATTATCAGAAACGTATTTTTTTAGACAAATCCACCTTGAGAGGGTGACTAAAAACGAATATGTAAACAAATGTAAATAACTTATAAAAGAACTATAACTTAAACAGAATAAATCGCTACAAATAAGCAATTAAAAAGTAAAAATTAGCTATACATAATTAAGAACAGGTGGTAATTTGATTAAGATTCTCACCGAAGGATAATAAAAGTTATATCTTTCGCTGGATACACTTTTCAATCTTTAGAGAGATGCTTTAAATAGCCAAATTCCAGGATTCTGAGCTAATGAGTTAGGTATTGCCATAGGTACAAACATACATAAATACTAAGAGTTGCTTCTCAAGAAAATCTTAATTCCCCAAATTTAAACCTTTGAAGAAGGAAATACAATGTTCCAAAGTACGGAAATCATGATGGGACTCTACAAACCACTATTATGGGTAGCACAGACTCCATCATTAGATACCTCAAACGTCACGCCAGCACAGGCATCGGCTCTCATTTCCGGGCCGCGCTTTTTTGTGGCTTTAATCTCCGGCGTGATCCTAGCCTTTGCTTTCCAATTAGTTCTAACTAATTTCTCCCTTGCATTCGGTATCTCCTACCTGGGGCACTCATCTGACTCGGATTCAGATAGTGGGGAAGCGGAAAGTTTGGGCGGTAACATTCGCAAAATTGGCACCGCAGTAGGGTTTTGGACATTAGCCACTGTGACGGCCGCCTTATTTATTGCTTGTTTTCTCGCGGTGAAATTGAGCCAGGAAATCTTTAGCCCAGGATTGGGAGCGATTCTCGGTTTGGTAATTTGGGGTGCTTACTTTTTACTCCTCGTCTGGGTAAGTTCCACCACCGTAGGTTCCTTAATTGGCTCAGTCGTAAATACGGCAACTTCCGGTTTTCAGGCGATTATGGGCACAGCAACCGCCGCACTGGGCGCTAAAGCTATCAATAACCAAGTTGTCGCAACAGCTGAAGCCGCCGCCGCCGCCATCCGTCGGGAGCTAGGGAGCGCCATCGACCCTACAAGTATCCGGGAGAATATAGAGGATTATTTAGAAAAGATCCGTCCTCCAGAGCTAGATTTGTCGAAAATTCGGAGTGACTTTGAAAATTTACTCAACGATCCCCAATTAAAAGCGATCGCGGGGACTCCAGATATTCGCAACATCGACCGCCAGAAGTTTATCGAGTTAGTCAGCAGCCGCACCGACCTTTCCAAAAAAGATGTTAGCCGGATTGCTGATACCTTATATAAAGTTTGGCAGCAAGTCGTGAGTCAGCAATCACCCACCGAAGACCGTCTGGGTGAGTTGATGGATTATCTGAAATCACTTCCAGCAGGACAAAACAAAACAGATGAACTCAACGCCAAACTGGATCGGTTATTAGCAGAACAGGGTGGTTCCAAAGAAGCTGACCAAAACCAAAAGGCAGCCCCTGGCCCAATGCAAAGTACAATCCAGCAAGCACTATCCGCCTTAACCGCCACTGTGATGGGACGGGCAGATTTGCCTGATTTGGATGTGGAAAAAATCTTGCGTAGTCTCACCACCGCCAAAGATAAAGTTACACAGCAAGCAGATAAGCTAGGGTTGCCAACACCATCACAACCCTATAGCCCAATTCGGGCTGATGTCGAAAACTACCTGCACAACACTTATGCTTGGCAACTAAGCCAGGAAAAAATTGCCCAGGAATTTCGTGATGTCCTCTACGACCCAGCAGCTGACCCTGGAATAGTCCGCAGGGAACTAGAACGACTATCCCGTAACGATTTCGCTAATATCTTGCAACAACGGGGACTACTTACCCAAGCCCAAATTCAGCGCATTGCAGATCAGCTAGAAGCTGTCCGCAAAGATGTGCTAGTGATAGTTACAGGTATTGAAGAAAGAGAGATAGTCCAAGACTTGCAACGGGCAGTGGAAAGTTATCTGCTGGTTACTCCGAAAGCAGATTTGACAGCAGAAGGTATTGAGCAGAATTTTAAACCACTGTTGCAAGACCCAAATGCAGATTATGAAACCCTGACATTGCGACTAGCGCACCTTGAACGTCAGGAAATTCGGGCGATATTGCTGGAACGTAATGATGTCCAGCTATATGAAGTAGACAGCATTCTCGATGAGTTGGAAAAACAACGCGATCGCGCCTTGGTAGAATCCAAAGGATTGGCAGAACAGGCGCAATATCAAGCAGAAACCCTGTGGCTGAATGTAGAATCATATCTGCGTAATACAGGGAAATCAGAACTGAATCCTGATGCCATCCGCGCAGAGTTCAAAAAGCTACTAGAAGATCCCCAAGCTGGAATTAGCTCAATTAGGGCGCGGTTGTCTCGCTTTGACCGCGATACCTTGGTGCAATTGTTGAGTCAACGGCAAGATTTGAGTGAAGATCAAGTTAATCAAACCATCAATGCTGCTGAAGAGTCGTGGCATAGTATTCGCCACACACCCCAAGCTGTAGTGGATAAAGCCAAAGAGCAATACGACTCTGTTACCACCACGATCGCAGATTATCTGCGGAATACTGGTAAACAAGAACTGAATCCAGAAGGTATTGGGCGAGATTTGACCAAATTGTTTGAAAATCCCAAAGAGGGAGCCGTAGCACTGCGCCGTCGATTGTCGCAGGTAGACCGGGATACACTGGTGAAGTTGCTCAGTCAACGTCAAGACTTGAGTGAACAACAAGTCAATGAAATCATTGATTCCACGCAAAATTCGATTCGCAACTTTGTCCGTGCGCCTCGCCGTTTAGCTACCCGCACACAGCAAAGAGCGGAAACATTCAAAGCTTATCTGGAAGAGTATCTGCGCCAAACTGGTAAAGAAGAACTTAACCCAGAAGGTATCAAACGCGACTTGCAACTACTCTTACACGATCCGCGAGTTGGGGTAGAAACTTTTAGCGATCGCCTTTCCCATTTTGACCGTTCTACGATCATCGCCCTGCTGAAAATTCGGGAAGATATTTCCGATGAAGAAGCGGCGCGGATTGCCGATAACATGGTATCCGTAAGAGATCAATTTGTAGAACAAGTACGGAACATCCAACGGGGCATTCAAGATGCAATTGACGGCGTTTTCGGGCGCATTCGCAACTATCTTAACTCTTTGGATCGCCCAGAACTTAACTATGATAATATCAAGCGCGATGTTCGCACATTTTTTGACGATCCCCAAGCAGGGTTTGATGCTCTGCGCGATCGCTTATCTTCTTTTGATCGTGATACCTTGGTGGCAATAATGAGTTCTCGTGAGGACATCTCTGAGGAAGATGCCAACCGGATCATCGACCAAATTGAACGGGCCCGCAACACAGTATTGCAACGTGCAGAACGCATACAGCATGAAGCCCAACGCCGCCTAGAACAGGTGAAGCATCAAGCACAGCGTCAAGCGGAAGAAACCCGCAAAGCCGCAGCAACAGCAGCTTGGTGGCTGTTTGCTACAGCAACCGTATCTGCGGTTTTCTCTGCATTAGGAGGAGTAATCGCTGTAGTTTGGCAGTAGTTTAACAAGTTTTCTCCGCTAACTTTTAAGCCTCCCATCGCGGGAGGCTTTTTTTTGTTTTGCAGACTTATACCAATGGACAAGGTGGTTAGGACATCAATAAATGATGAGACTCCGGCTACAAAAGGGTTTTACTCCTGAATTCTGACTCCTGACTCCTGACTCCTGCTATACAAGAAAGACTGGGAAGTTTGAAAGCCCCTGAGTAAGCATTGCTACGGAATGCCTTACGTGCTTCTCCCATCGCGTAGCGTCTCGTAGAGAAGGGGAGACGCTGCGCGAACAGCGCGGGGAGTGTCAAACGCCATTTTCCTTAAACCATGCCAAAAGGCGTTTCCAACCGTCTTTAGCATCTTTCTCGCGGTAGGAGGGGCGATAATCGGCAAAAAATGCGTGGGGTGCATCGGGGTAAACGATGATTTCAGATTTGCTGCTGCTTTCCTTTAAGCGATCGCGCATCTGCTCCACTGTATCAAGGGGAATACCTGTATCCTTCCCACCATAGAGTCCGAGAATGGGGACTGTCAGTTTTGATGCAATATCGACGGGATACTTGGGTTGAAGTTCG
>JAHCSU010000544.1 GCA_023522315.1 Nostoc sp. CCCryo 231-06 | reverse complement strand
CTGGCTGCTTCTTTTGTTATGGATAACAGCTTAACAAGTATGCGAGATTTATTTACCAGACTAAACAATACAGGATTTGAGGTAGATATTTCTACTTTCTCCAAAGCGAATTTGCATCGAAGCCAAAAACCCTTTCAAGAAATTTACCAAAAATTAAATGAATTAGTACAGAATAAATCTCAGAATAAATTACATAATAAATACGCAATTTGTCCAATCGATTCCACAATTATTACTCTCACCAGTAAGTTATTATGGGTGCTAGGTCATCATCAAGTAAAACTTTTTAGCTCTCTAAATTTAGCGACTGGAAGTCCTGAAGATAACTTCATCAACTTTGGGCATAACCATGACTATAAATTTGGTTCTAAAATGATGTCTAGTTTACCAACTAATGCTGTTGGAGTAATGGATAGAGGTTTTGCAGGATTAAAATTTATCCAAGAATTAGTACAAGAAAACAAATACTTTGTTTTGCGGATTAAAAACAATTGGAAACTAGAATTTGAGGCTGCAAGTGGATTAGTCAAAGTAGGAGCATCTGATGATGCTCAAGCCTATAGAGTCATTAATTTTTGTGATTTAGAAACTAAAACTGAATAACGCTAAGGTGACTAATTTACCAGAGTCGGGAGATGCAGCTGTTCATGATGATGAAATTAGGGATATTTATCGATTACGTTGGGGAGTTGAACTCTTGTGGAAGTTTTTAAAGATGCACTTAAAACTTGACCCTTCGGCTTCGCTCAGGGTCAACGATGAGCGAAGTCGAATCGTTGATAAATTAATTACCAAAAACGTCAATGGTATTACCATACAAATTTACGTGAGTTTGATAGCTTATCTGATTTTACAGCTTTTATCTATTCCCGAACAATGGGGACATACACTATTAGATAA
>JAHCSU010000543.1 GCA_023522315.1 Nostoc sp. CCCryo 231-06 | reverse complement strand
TTTTGGGGTTGGTTATCCATTTGTGCTAGCGGTTATTCTACCTGTGGCATAATTAATATTGTACCCTCAAACGTTCACTGATGTCTAGAGAAAAATCGATTAAAGTTAGATTGTCTGAGTATGAACTTCAGCAATTAAAAGAAGAAGCACAAAAACAAGGCGTGGGAATGTCTGATGTTCTTAGAAAATGTATAGCTCAATTCTCAAAGCCGTCGTAGAACGACGGAGCTTTAGACCCATCAATTCCGGTAAAGTCGCCACAGAGCCATTTACGTGCTGTTTTTAATGGAATTTACTGTGTCTAGTATTCCCGCAATGCTTAAAAATCTTTCAGTCAGCTTGAGCTGACTTAAGCTATTAGCCTTGGAATTCATTCCGAGGCGGGTAGGGTTGCAACTTTACAAGAGTTCAGTAGCTCCAAATCATATTCTCTTAAAATAAAGGGATGATTTGCTCCTCCTGCCTCCTGCCCCTTTCAACGACATTTGGGCATTTATCCTTCCGCATATAATGCCTTATCCGAAGCGTCCCGGTTGGTGGGAGAATAATAACGAGAAATGATGCAAGCCTGGTGTTGTCTCCAGCCCAAAGGAATCTGTAAAAATGTGGAAACGAATTATATTAATTTTGCTATTGGTGTTGAGCTTCAGCCTGAGTAATTCTGATGTAGCGGCAGCATCTGGACTCAAAAGCTTCGTAGACACTGATGATGGCTATCAGTTTTTATATCCTAACGGCTGGCTGCAAGTTAAAGTTGCCAACGGCCCAGATGTAGTTTTCCACGATTTGATTGAGGTGTCTGAAAATGTTTCTGTTGTGATTAGCCCAGTTCCCGAAGGCAAAACTTTGTCAGAATTGGGAACCCCAACAGAAGTAGGATATAAGTTGGGAAAAGCAGCTCTTGCGCCTCCTGACTCTGGTCGTTCAGCTGAATTAGTCAATGCTGCACAGCGAGAAGTAGACGGTAAAATATACTACCTTTTAGAGTATGAGGTTAAACTCCCTAATCAACAGCAACGACACAACATCGCCAGCGTCGCTGTTAGCCGTGGTAAAGTTTTTACCCTCAACGCCTCAATTCCTGAAAAACGCTGGCCGAGAGTTAAACGAATGATTGATGAGGTTGTAAATTCTTTTTCTGTTTATTAATTAGGGAATGGGGAATGGGGAGTTAGGAGTTAGGAGTTAGGAGTTTGGAGTTTGGAGTTAGGAGTTATTAAGAATTCTTTCCCATGCCCAATGCCCAATGCCCCATGCCCAATACCCAATTACGAAAGTTTGTTAGAAATATCATGAAAATTCCACCTTTTGTACTTGCCTCAGCTTCCCCAGCCCGACGCCGCTTGCTGCAAACTGTTGGTATTGAACCGATAGTTCGAGCAAGTGATTTTGATGAGTCGCAAATTGAATTAAGTGAACCAGCAGAATTGGTCAAAACTCTTGCCCAGTATAAAGCGGAAACTGTAGCCCCACAGTTTGAATCAGCTTTGATTATGGGTTGTGATTCGGTTTTATCCATGAATGGTGAAATTTACGGCAAACCACCAGACACTTCTGATGCGATCGCACGTTGGCAGATAATGCAAGGTAACTTTGGCGACTTGTACACAGGTCACGCCTTAATTGATACATCTCAAAACCGTACCATAGTCAAGTCTCAAGTCACAAGAGTTTACTTTGCTGAAATGAGCGATCGCACCATTCAAGCTTATGTTGCTACAGGTGAACCCCTCAAGTGTGCTGGAGCCTTTGCAATTGAGGGTTTTGGTAGTTTATTCGTGGAAAAAATTGAAGGCTGTCACACCAATGTAATTGGACTCAGCTTACCCTTGCTACGTCACATGCTAGGGGAAGTAGGATACGATGTCACTGATTTCTGGCAATAGTTACATTTGTCATTTGTCATTAGTGAATGCCCCATGCCCCATGCCTAATCCTCATCAAGTATTTAGAATATGTCATTTACTTCTATACCCTCGCTGCGTGAACAACAACATCCCCTAATTCGTCAGCTAGCTGATTGTATTGAGGCAGCTTGGCATCAGCACCTGGATCTATCGCCCTACCATTTGCCTGATGATTTGGGGTATGTAGAAGGTAGACTAGAAGGCGAAAAACTGACGATTGAAAACCGTTGCTATCAAACACCACAGTTTCGGAAAATGCACTTGGAACTGGCGAAAATCGGAAATATGCTGGATATTTTGCACTGCGTCATGTTTCCCCGTCCAGAATATAACCTGCCGATGTTTGGTTGCGATTTAGTTGGGGGTAGAGGTCAAATTAGTGCAGCGATCGCAGACCTTTCTCCGATTCAATTAGAGCGTACCTTACCCGAATCTTATACTTCTGCACTGACACAGCTAACAGTGCTTAACTTTTCCCAACCCCGTGAATTACCTGAATGGGGAGATATTTTTTCAGATTTTTGCATCTTTGTGCGCCCCAGTTCCCCAGAAGAAGAAACAATGTTTCTCTCGCGGGTGCGAGACTTTTTAGACATTCATTGCACCCAAGCGATCGCCTCACATCCTGTTTCATCTGAACAAGTTACACAAAATCTCGCCGGACAACACAACTACTGCACCAAACAGCAGCAAAACGATAAAACCCGCCGCGTACTAGAAAAAGCCTTTGGCCCAGCTTGGGCAGAAAATTACATGACCACAGTTCTATTCGATCTCCCTACTTAATCATCTCCCTCATCCTCTTCATCTGTAGGCTCTGTTACGTTTTCGCGTAACGGATAAATGTAGAATTCATTCAACGAGAGTTTAATGGAGTCCCAAAACAGCAACAGGGAGAATATAGCGTTTCCTAATCACATGATGTACATCATAGCCCCCTATCGAAGAGCGGGGAGGGGGTTGGGGGTGGGGTTCTTGTACCCCTCACTCAACTGAGAACCGCTATAGTAAGGTCTTTGAAGCGAATATCACAAAATGGTTTGTTGTCTTGGTAGGTAGTGCAAGCAACTAGAGATAGCTAAGTCATTGACCAGAAAGTTAAGGAAACTCTAATGTTACAAATGCTCAAGTTGACCCTTCTCTACGAGAGGCTGCGCCAACGACTTCGCTCAGGGTGAACAGATATTTTTTAGTTAATTAATCCTTGATTCACTTAAGGAAGACTAACTTTTGTACCAAGATTGTATCCAGCAAAGGTAACAATCTATTTTTGACGTTTCTTTTCAATTGTGTGACTAACTATAGCCGTAGTAAATGTAGCAGTATACCGCATCATACCAATTTGGGATTTTGTGTAGAGATCCGATACATCGCGTCTCTACATCTAGATTCATACTGCTTGTGAATTTTGCTAACGTCCATTGCACTCATGTCTCAATAATACTCAGAGTTATTGAATAGCCAGCTACTATAGCGTTTCTAGGTTTCAATACAGACCTAACAAGAACAGCCTCTCTTAAGAGCTAGCGTTGGGGAGTAAGCCTCAAAGCCTCTCTCCTTTTAGGAGCTACAGTTTACACGCAAGGGGAGCATCCCAAATGTGCCATTCCCTCGACAGCCCTCATCCCCTAACCCCTTCTCCCAAAGATGGGAGAAGGGGAACTAGAATTATGCCTCCCCTCTCCCAAAGATGGGAGAGGGGCTGGGGGTGAGGGAAAAGATTTAAGCAAAATTGGGATGCTCCCACACGCAAGTCTTTTAAAGTTGCTGTGTAACGTAGGGTGGGTTAATTTTTGTAGGTCGATGCAACAAAGATGCAAGTCGATACAACAAAGATGCGAGTCGATACAACAAAGGTGCGAGTCGATACAACAAAGGTGCAGAGCGATGCAACAAAGGTGCGAGTCGATGCAACAAAGGTGCGAGTCGATGCAACAAACGTGCGAGTCGATGCAACAAAGGTGCAGGGCGATACAACAAAGGTGCAGGGCGATGCAACAAAGGTGCAGGGCGATGCAAGAGACTTGTGTGTACACCGTAGCCTTTTAGGAGAGAGGAATGGAAGTGAGGCCAAAATGTATTACATACAAACGATAAGCACTATAGAAAACACCATTTTATAAAGCCATAGTGTTGAGCATTCATCACGCAATGGATATTTAAGCCATACCCAGCTTTAAACTACTATTGTTTGTCCTAAGCGGCTGGCTGTTGATTAAAAACCCTTTTATTTTTACTTCCATCAGCACAATTCAGGTAAATGGGCAACATACTATGTCAAGGGTGACTGAAAAGCCAAAGCCAAGTGAGCAGGCATTTAATCAAGAACAACCTAAGATTTGGTGGGGCATCGCCGTAGCTGTGCCAATAGTAATCGCTGCTGGGATACTAGGTACAGCTAAAATCGAGCAGTTAAGAAAACTAACTACATCCGTACCCATAATGCCATCTAGCAATAGCATTAGTGCTGTTGGGCGTTTGGAACCGCGAGGCGAAGTTGTTAAGTTGTCTGCCCCATCATCAGGATTAGCACCATCGTCACGAATTCAGCAACTTCTGGTGAGAGAGGGTGAACAGGTAAAGCAAGGCCAAATTATTGCAATTTTGGATAACCGCGATACCCAAATAGCCGGACTACAAGAGGCAAAAGCCAAAGTGCAAGAAGCCCGTGCGAATTTAGCGCAAATCAGAGCCGGATCTCCAAGAGATATTCAAGCCCAAAGAGCAGTTATTGCTCGCCTACAAGCACAGTTAATTGGGGAAAGGAATGCAGGGCAAGCAACGATCGCCCGGATTGCAGCTCAGTTAAGTGGTGATAAACTTGTCCAACAAGCAACCGTGAATCGCTTAGAAGCTGAACTCAGTGGGCAAAGAGATGCTCTAAGAGCAACGCTTACACGGATTCAAGCCGAACAGCGCAATGCTCAAGTCGATGCCGGACGCTATGATTATTTATACAGAGAAGGTGCTATTTCTCAGCAAGAGCGGGATAGAAGACGCTTGAGTGCAGTAACTTCTAATCAACAGGTTGCTGAAAGCCAAGCTACCCTAAGGCAGACATTGGCAACTCTGCGACAGCAAATTGCCGAAGCCAGAGCTACCCAAATACAAAATTTGGCAATTTTGCAACAGCAGCTAATCGAAGCCAAAGTTAACCGTGATCAAACCGTAGCAACTTTGCAAAGACAAATCGATGAAGAAAAGGCCAAACTGAGCAGAATCTTAGATGTTAGTCCTACCGATGTGCAAATAGCGCAAGCCCAAGTTAGTAATGCGATCGCAAATATCAGAAAAGCCGAAGCAGAACTAAGGTTAAGCTACGTTCAAGCACCAATCGCTGGAGAGATTTTAAAGGTTTACACCAAATCAGGCGAAGCCATCGGTGCAAATGGCATTGCTGAAATTGGCCAAACCAGCCAAATGTTTGTGATTGCTGAAGTCGCCGAAGACAGTATTAGTAAAGTGCGTATTGGTCAAAACGCCACTATCAGCAGCGATAATGGAGCATTTAGCGGTGAACTAAAGGGAACTGTCACTGAAATCGGCAGAAAAATTGGTAAAAAAGATGTGCTGAATACAGATCCAGCAGCAGATGTGGATGCCAGAGTCGTAGAAGTTAAAATTGCTCTGCCTCCAGAAGATAGCCAGAAAGTTTCTGGTTTAACTTACGCCAAAGTTGTTGTCGATATTAATAACTAATCAAGTTATTGGCGAGCAGTAATCCCAATGGATGATTTGATGTTTTGGTTTACAAATTTTCTGAATTAAGCTGCCTAATCAAGTTTAAGCATTCTATAAATTCGATCCGAGCGTCATCCGAATGGATTCAATAAAAAATCTAAAATCTAAAATCTGTGCTTGGATGCTTATAAAATGAATCAAAAAATACCTCTGTCGTGGCTACAACTGACAAGAGAAAAAACTCGTCTAGCTGTGGCTTTAGCAGGAATTGCTTTTGCTGATATTTTAATGTTTATGCAACTCGGTTTTCGGGATGCTTTGTATTATAGTAACGTTAGATTTCATAGCAGCTTACAGGGCGATATTGTTTTAATCAATAGTCAATCTAGTGCTGTTCTGGCTATGAGAAGTTTTTCTCAACGGCGATTATATAAAGCTTTAGAATTACCGGCAGTTCAATCAGTACATCCGATATATTTAGACTATACAATCTGGAAAAATCCTGTTACAGGCCGTCCTCGTAGTATCCTAATATTTGGAATGAACCCAGAAACTAACATAGTTAACTTACCTGGAGTTCAGGAAAATTTAGATAAACTTAAACTGCCTGATGTAGTTCTATTTGACCGTTCTTCTAGAGTGGAGTATGGCCCAATTGCTGCTAATTATGACCAAGGAAAAACTGTAACAGCAGAAGTGCGAAGGCGGCGAATTAAAGTAGAAGGACTATTTACGTTAGGTGCATCATTTGGCGCTGATGGTAATTTAATTACAAGTGATATTAACTTTCTGCGGATATTTAGTAATCGTCAAAAAGGATTAATTGATATTGGGCTGATTAGATTAAAGCCGGGAGCAGATGCTAACATTGTTGCCCAAGAATTACGAAAATATTTACCTAATGAAGTAAATGTTTTAACTAAGCAAGAATTTATTGCTTTTGAGCGGAATTATTGGGCAAATAGTACAGCTATTGGGTTTATTTTTACATTAGGGACTGTCATGGGTTTCATTGTGGGGACTGTGATTGTTTATCAAATCCTTTATACAGAAGTTGCAGATCACTTAGCTGAGTACGCTACTCTCAAGGCAATAGGTTACACACAAAACTATTTATTGACAGTCATTCTTCAAGAGGCTTTATTGTTAGCAGTTTTAGGATATTTACCTGGAATAGTTTTTGCTTTCTTTATGTATAATAGCGCCAGGAATGCAACACTTTTACCAGTCTTTATGAGTTTTGATCGAGCGATAATGGTGTTGATTTTGACTATGCTAATGTGCATTATTTCTGGTGCGATCGCAGTCCGAAAATTACGTTCTGCCGATCCAGCAGATATATTTTAATTAAGTCAATATTAATTAAAACTTCTTGCTGATAACTATAGTTTATAATCAATAATTAAGAAAGCTTGATTTTTGGTAGCCACTACAGTTACGTTTCAAAACTATTAACTTATACCTAATAAAAACATGATAGAAAAAGAACCTGTAATTGCCATTAAAAATCTCAACCACTACTATGGCAAAGGGGCACTGAGAAAACAGATATTATTTGACATCAACCTAGAAATTTATCCAGGTGAAATTGTAATTATGACCGGGCCATCAGGTTCAGGTAAAACAACATTACTGAGCTTAATTGGTGGTTTGCGGTCTGTACAAGAGGGAAGTTTAAAATTTTTAGGTGAAGAACTCGTTGGCGTCAGTCAAAACAAACTGGTGCAGATGCGACGCAACATTGGTTATATTTTCCAAGCTCACAATTTGCTAGGGTTCTTGACAGCGAAGCAAAATGTGCAAATGGCGGTAGAGTTGAATGATCATATTTCTCAAACAGAAGCAGTGGCTAAATCAAAAGCCATGCTGGGATCTGTTGGTCTAGAAGAACGAGTTGATTACTACCCAGACAATCTTTCTGGTGGACAGAAACAAAGAATTGCGATCGCTCGCGCCTTAGTGAATCGTCCCCCACTAGTGCTAGCAGACGAACCAACAGCAGCATTAGACAAACAATCAGGACGCGATGTCGTGGAAATAATGCAGAGTTTAGCCAAAAATCAGGGAACTACTATCTTATTAGTGACACACGACAACCGCATTTTAGATATAGCCGATCGCATCGTAGAAATGGAAGATGGCCTTTTAACCCGTAATTCCCCAAATGCACTTATTCAGCCATGATTTTAGTTATTAGTCATTTGTCCTTTGTGAATAACCAATGACTAATACTTCTCTACGAGAGGCTGCGCCAACGGCTACGCTCAGTACAAGTGACCAATGACCAATGACAGCCATCATTTATTGTCTAGCCGAGCCTGATTTTTTCATTCCAGGTTGGTTTGGCGGAGTTAGAGCATTTGGTTGGCGACTAGTACGAAAAGTCACATTCACGCCTTCATTTGATTGCTCCAGCACCAGTAGAGGCGTAGGTTTAGCCTTTTGATCCCAATGCATAGTAGCAATCCGACCTTGAATTGTTGGTTGCCAACTATCTTCATTTTCTATGGGGCTTAGGTAAGTTTCTATACAGTCAATAATTTGACTAATAGTTGCAGAAGTCGCTTGCGTCGGTAACTTCATTAACCGGATTTGAATCCGAAATAGTACTTTTTTAGCACTGTTTGGTGGAAGACCAGTTTCATACTCTACATCAAAAATTTCATCTACTTGCCGTGCAGCGCTATTAGCAATTCCGACTGATCCAAGTTGGGCTTGATTTGGACGCAGAGCTTGAGTAATTTTTTCTTTGATCTGAATCTTCACTTGATTAAGGATTGCAAAATGAAACACCTCTTCTGCCATCCGCATTCGCAGATAATCCAGGTTAAAGTCCCGTGAGTTGACCAAATCGGGATTAGTTTCCATTTTGCGAATCGTTTCCAGCGCCAGCTTAAATTTTTTCTCTAATTCTCGCGCACGGAATTGTTCAAACTTAAGTTTTTTCTCCAGCTTATCCTTCTGGAGCTTACTATATACAATCAAAGCAATCACCGCTAAAGCCAGCCCTCCTGAAGTTACCAACAATAATGGTGGTATTTGAGGATTACTTGCTGGCACTTCCTGGGATGCCTTTTTAGTCTTTGTCCCGGAGGATTGGGCAAGAAACATGGAAGTGGACATGGTTGGAAACTGAAAAACTTGACTCCTGATGTTTAGGATGCCCAAATCTTCAATGCCATCTTGCTGTATGATTAATATTTTTTACAGCCTTTTACAAACCACCTATGTCCAGACACCAGAGCATCCCTGCCCTGTCTGAGTTTTCATCTATTTGCTTGAGTAATATTCGTCTCATAGCTACAGATATGGATGGCACCCTGACTAGACGAGGAAAATTTACTCCCGCACTGCTGCAAGCTTTAGAAGATTTAGCAGCAGCTGACATTAAGGTGCTGATTGTCACAGGACGTTCTGCTGGGTGGGTGAGTGGATTGAGTGCGATTATGCCAGTGGCAGGTGCTATGGCAGAAAATGGCGGTTTGTACTTTCCACCTGGGAACCAGAAACCAGTAGTCTTAACACCCATTCCCGATTTAGTTAAACATCGCCAGCACTTGGCTACGATTTTTGAGAATTTACAAACTAAATTTCCTCAAATTCAAGAATCTGCTGATAATCGCTTTCGCATCACCGACTGGACTTTTGATGTAGCTGGTTTGCGTCAAGACGAACTACAAACCCTAGATAATCTCTGTCAACAAATGGGTTGGGGATTTACTTATAGCAACGTGCAGTGTCATATTAAACCCCAAGGGCAAGATAAAGCTGTGGGATTTTTGCAAGTATTGCGCGAATATCTACCCCAGTACTCACCAGAACAAATTGTCACTGTGGGTGATAGTCCCAATGATGAAAGTTTATTTGATCGGCGTTATTTTCCTATTTCTGTAGGTGTGGCAAACGTACTGGAATATGTGAATCAGTTGAAATATCACCCTGCTTATATTACTAACGCTGCCGAAGGCGAAGGATTTTGTGAGTTATCTAGTTATATTTTGAAAAGCTTGAACATTCCAAGTTAGGAAAAGCCAAACTTGCTCTACAATAATCTCGTAGCACTGATTTTACAACCATGACGGCTACTCTAAGAGTTGGTATCGAATCAGAAATTTTCTACCCCAGTGCTGATGGTCAACCAGTGGCAGAAACCTACGACCACCTTTATGCTTTGTTAACTACCTTGGAAGTCCTGAAACAGTATTTGGCAGATCGTCAGGCAACAGTATTGGGAAATCAATTTCTTTATTATGCACAGGGTTTTCCTAAGTTACGGGTAGCCCCAGATGTGATGGTGATTTTTGATGTTGCACCCGGCGGTCGGGACAACTATAAAATCTGGGAAGAGGGTCAAGTACCCACAGTTATTTTTGAAATGACATCCTTTGGTACTAGGGGACAAGACGAAATCTTCAAAAAGACCCTCTATGAGCAGCTAGGTGTCAAGGAATACTGGCTATTTGATCCTAAAGGCGAGTGGGTAGAACAACAGTTACGTGGCTATCGCCTGCGGGGAGAAATCTACGAACCTATACAAGATGGACGCAGTGAACCCTTACAACTACGCTTGGTAGTCGAGGAAAGGCTAATTGGATTTTATCGAGAGGATACAGGGGAAAAATTGCTCATACCTAATGAACTGGTAGAGGCTTTAAGGCAGGAAATTTTAGCAAGACAGCAAGCAGAAAAACTGGCAGAACAAGAACGCCAACGAGCAGAACAGGCAGAATTGCAGATAGAACAGTTAAAGGCAAGGTTGCGATCGCTGAATGTAGACCCCGATACTATTCAGTAACATGCAGGGTGTAATTCCAGAAGTTGCTGTAGCTACGACCGTTGTAGACATTGCCTCCATATCGCGTCTATTTGGTTAAGGATTTGTAATAACTATTTCAGGATTTACGCAAACAATAGCCGAAAAGAAAGATTTTCACGTAGGGACAATTCATGAATTGCCCCTACAGCGTGTGGTTATGCGTAAGTCCTATATTTGTGAGAATGATAACAGATTGCTACTATCAGTTATAGGCATGATTGTAAAACTATGGGTTAAGTATTGCTACAAAGGAATTTCTAAAAACCACTCATAACCTGCTTTAAACTGAGCTTTACCATCTTGTTCAATTATGCTGCCATGCGCCATAATTACTCGTTCAAAATCCCAAGTCAGAAGCTGTTGAATTGACGACTTGACTTTGACTTTATCCTGAGTTGCAAATTTCTCCAATAACGATGGACGAAGTTGGTTGTAACCACCTAGAAGTTTGGCTATTAACCTTGTGCTTGGTGAACATTGATCATCAAAATGGAAAACTGTATCAGTGACTATCATTGTTCGGCTTTTGACATGAAAAAAGACGCATTCATTGAGTGGTGAAAATCCGCTAGTATCTAATGTGTTGAATCCTTGTATTAATAAATACTCAATTCCATCAATCAGGTGAATGCTGCGATCGCTAATAATATAGTCAATTTGCAAATCTGGTCGTTTGCGCTCCAGACCAGATACTGCCCATAGTTTGGCGCGGGGGTAGCACAGCTTGAAGTCAGCAACAAATAGATGATGGTACAAGTTGGGGACGACAATGTAAATCACTTCTCCCAATTGATTTAGCTCATTGATAGTTGCGTCATCCATATCAATAGGCGAGATCACCATTAATTTACCACTGGTCAGACGAATCACAGTCATCCTCGTCCCTACTTCCAAGCCAAAATATTTTAGAGGTTGTTCAGCAACCCAAAGGTCGGTATCAATTGCTTTAAGCATTATAATTTTTAAGTTAGGGTCGTTGCTAGACTATAAAAATTGCTATACGCTGTAGTAAAGACAAGCCAGACTGCCGACAATATAAACTAGCCAAGTTCCGAAAAAACCGATCGCCCTGTCCGGTGATGGGCCATAAGTCTGTATTAATCCCCAGGCGTGGGCGATCGCTGTTCAATCTTTTAAAACAGCAAGAATTTCCTCACTACAAGCATAGCGCTTCCCTATTGTTGAGTGGGCAGCCCCTATTTTATCGCCCTTACCAAACTACAACTCTTCCGAATGTGCTAACCTAGTATGGTTAACTAATCTCGCACATCTGAGAATTCGGGTGTTTCCCAGTTGGGAAATGCACTTGGATGGAGGTTTAACCCGAATCGGAGTTAGAAAATATATGCCAGTAGTTTCATTGGCTCAAATGATGGAGTCAGGGGTTCACTTTGGGCATCAGACCCGGCGTTGGAACCCGAAAATGTCTCCTTACATTTATACTTCCCGCAATGGTGTGCATATTATCGACTTGGTGCAAACTGCCCAGTTGATGGATAATGCTTACAACTACATGCGATCGCACGCTGAACAAGGGAAGAAATTTCTTTTTGTCGGCACCAAGCGCCAAGCAGCTGGAATTATTGCCCAAGAAGCCAGCCGTTGTGGTTCCCACTATATTAACCAACGCTGGTTGGGCGGAATGTTGACCAACTGGGCAACCATCAAAACACGGGTAGATCGTCTGAAAGATTTAGAACGCCGTGAGGAAACTGGCGCACTAGATTTATTACCGAAAAAAGAAGCATCAATGCTACGTCGGGAAATGACGAAGCTTCAGAAATACTTGGGCGGCATTAAAACAATGCGGAAAGTACCCGATATCGTTGTGATTGTAGACCAACGCCGGGAATATAACGCAGTTCAAGAATGTCAAAAGCTAAGTATTCCTATTGTGTCCATGTTGGATACAAACTGTGACCCAGATGTAGTAGATATCCCCATCCCGGCAAACGACGATGCTATCAGGTCAATTAAGCTGATAGTTGGAAAATTGGCGGATGCCATTTATGAAGGTCGTCACGGTCAGCTTGAGGCTGAAGAGTATGACGAAGATTACGACGGTGGTGAGTATGACGATGACTACGAAGAAACCGAATATACTGACGCCGTAATTCCCGACGAGGAAACACAGGAATAAGTAAAGCAGGGGTGAAGTAAGTGTCCGAAGGAGGGCGGTGGCTGGCACAGTAGCAGCAAGCCGCCCTAGCCTGCGGCAAATCGTAGGCTAAGGTAGAGGCGAAAAAACTCATACCTGATAACTTCATTATTTTTTCACCCCCAGCCCTGAGTAAGATAGAAATACTCAACACCCGTGAGCGATTACAACTCGAGGTCAAGTTAGGAATTGAGGCAACATGGCGGAAATATCTGCAAAACTCGTCCAAGAGCTACGCCAAAAAACTGGTGCCGGCATGATGGACTGCAAAAAGGCGCTGATAGAGACTGAAGGCAACGTAGAAGAAGCCGCAGACTGGCTACGGAAAAAGGGCATCTCTAAGGCGGGGGCAAAAAGCGATCGCATTGCGGCAGAAGGTCTAGTAGACACTTACATTCAGCCCGGTGGTCGAGTGGGTGTACTCATCGAAGTCAACTGCCAAACCGACTTTGTTGCTCGTAACGAGGCTTTTAAAGCTTTAGTTAAGAACCTGGCAAAGCAAGCAGCGACTGCTGATAGTGTTGAGTCTTTGTTGGCTCAACACTATGCTGATAGTCCAAGCGCGACTGTAGAAGAATTCATCAAGCAGACTATTGCTACGCTCGGTGAAAATATCCAAGTGCGTCGCTTTATCAATTTTGCACTAGCAGAAGGCACGCAAGGTATCGTAGACAGCTACATTCACACTGGCGGTCGAGTTGGTGTATTGGTAGAACTGGGTTCCCAAACTGAGTCAGTGGCTGCTAATCAAGAGTTCCAAACCTTGGCACGAAACACTGCGATGCAAGTTGCGGCTTGTCCCAATGTCGAGTATGTGAGCGTAGACCAAATCCCTGCCGAAATTGCCCAAAAGGAAAAAGACATTGAAATGGGCAAGGATGATTTGGCGAACAAGCCAGATAATATCAAAGAAAAGATTGTTCAGGGACGAATTGAAAAACGCCTGAAAGAATTGACTTTGCTCGATCAGCCTTACATTCGCGATCAGAGTATTTCTGTCGAAGACCTCTTGAAGCAAGCAAAGGCTCAATTAGGCGGAGACATCCAAGTGACTCGCTTTGTCCGTTATATACTGGGCGAAGGCATTGAAAAGCAAGAAATGAGCTTTGCGGATGAAGTCGCTGCACAAATGGGCAGCAAGTAATATTAGTTAGGAGTTAGGAGTTAGGAGTTAATAAGAATTTCACTTCATAACTCATAATTCTTAACTCCTAACTGCTTAAAGGACAGGTCAAGCAAATAGCCTGACCTGTGTTTTTTTTACTAGAGACGCGAAGTATCGCATTTAATTTAAAATCTAAAATCCTTTGGGAAGTTATTATAAAATAAATTTGTACATTTGTACTATGTAATAGTTCACATGGACAAGAACGAAAAGATATGGCAAGAGCAATCGAGCGAATTGAACGGGATATTGCAGCAATAAAAGAAGCGATTCGGGCGATCGCAGTAGAACTACAAACCGCTTATGCTAGTTATCTAAACACCTTGGGATTAGCTGTACGAAAACAGTTGATTCTGGCGAGTTACCACCTTTGTACTCAAGGGTATCCCGAAAACTTTCTGCATTTGTCATTGAATCAGCGCCAACAATTGCAACAAGCCATCCGCAAGTTGGGTCAAGTGGCAGCAGAGCAATTACTCGCTTGTATTAAAAGTGAGGAAGCTGGGGTAGATAAGGGAGATGAGGGAGATGAGGGAGTAACATCCTCTTCATCTTTTGGACTTCTGGACACCTCTAATTCTCAGTCTCTCACCGCCGACACCTCTAATCCTATAGAACTAGTAAAATGGCAACAGAACTTAGAAGAGGTCACGCAAGAGATACTGAAAAAACTTTCGCATGATGCGAATGTTTTAATACAAAAATCTGGGGTATTACCTAAAAAATTACCAGAACCGATTTTAGCGGCTGCGGCTGCGGCTGCATCAGAAGCATCTGGTGAGGTAATGCCAGGGCCACCCAACTTATTAAACTTAGTAATTGAAATTGAAAATGAGCAACAGTCAGAAGATTCTGGACTGACGCAAATCATGGCTATTAACCTGCGGCTAGGAGAAATTGAATTTGCTGATGTGACACTCTCATCTGAGCGCAGGCAAATCCGCAGTATTTTAGTTCAGCTAAACAAGCTAGGACGAGAGTATCAAAAGAAACATAGAGAAAGAGCGATCGCTGAAGCTGAAGCTGCATGGCGTGCTAGTTGGTTTGAATAAAGTTATGAGTTATGAATTATAAGCGATGCCCTGAGCCTGCCGAAGGGTTATGAGTTTTTATTCCTAACTCCTAACTCCTCACTCTTGTACAGACGCGATTAATCGCGTCTGTACTCCTAACTCCTAACTCTGCTGACCAATGACTAATGAAAAACCAGATTGGATACGATTGCACAAAGCCTTGGCAATAGAAGCTGAACGCGGCTTTACAGACTTGGTGGGCAGACAATACCGCTTCAGTGAATTTCTTAGCCTGACTTTGGGCAAATTTCCAACAGGCTTACCGCAAACTGAACGCCGCCGTTGGCAAGGACTAGCGGTGCAATTTGCTAGTTATCCACATCTAGCACAGGAAGAAAGACAACATTTAGTAGCAGAGACTCGTAGGTATCTCTCCCAACTACAGCAAGACGAGCAGGGGGAGCAGGGGAGAACTTATCAATCTAAAATTCAAAATCGTTCGACTGAGCGTAGCCGAAGTCCAAAATCTCAAATTATCACTGAGGTGAGTCGGAGGCTTGCACCGAGCATTGAGCAAAAACTCAGCGATTTACCAGAAATAGGCTTCAAAAAAGCTGATAATTTGGCACGGCTTGGTTTACACACCGTGCGCGACTTGCTTTTCTACTATCCCCGCGACCACATTGATTATGCGCGTCAGGTGAATATCCGCGAGTTACAGGCGGGTGAGACGGTGACAATAGTGGCTACAGTGAAGCGTTGCAACTGCTTTACTAGCCCTAAAAATCAGAAATTATCAATTTTAGAACTGGTAGTCAAAGATAACAGTGGTCAAATCAAAATTGGTCGTTTTTACGCAGGTACGCGCTTTAGCAGTCGCGCTTGGCAAGAAAGTTTAAAACGCCGTTATCCAGTAGGTAGTATTTTGGCAGCGTGTGGGTTGGTAAAAGAAAGTAAATACGGCTTGACATTGGATAATCCAGAACTCGAGGTTTTGGCAAATCCAGGAGATTCGATTGAGTCGCTAAATATTGGGCGGGTAGTGCCAATTTATGGGCTGACAGAAGGCGTGGTGGCGAATACAGTGCGACAGGCGGTAATAGCTGCTTTACCTGCTGCAACTCACCTGAAAGACCCTTTGCCAAGTGGTTTGCGACAAAAGTATGGTTTGATGGAATTGAAAGATGCGATCGCTAATATCCACTTTCCAGACGATAGCGCCACTCTGCAAGTTGCCCGTCGTCGCCTAGTTTTTGATGAATTTTTCTACCTACAACTCGGTTTACTGCAACGTCAGCAGCAAGCAAGGGCGATTCAAACCAGCGCCATCCTTGTCCCACGAGGTCAGCTTGTAGAGAAATTTCACGAAATACTGCCTTTTAAACTCACTGGCGCACAGCAACGAGTTCTCAACGACATTCTTAACGACTTACAAAAACCTGTGCCAATGAATCGTTTGGTGCAAGGTGATGTCGGTTCTGGTAAAACAGTCGTCGCCGTGCTAGCTATCCTCGCAGCAATTCAATCTGGCTACCAAGCGGCGCTGATGGCTCCCACAGAAGTTTTGGCAGAACAACATTATCGCAAGTTAGTTAGCTGGTTTAACCTCTTGCATTTACCAGTGGAATTACTGACAGGTTCAACTAAAACTGCTAAACGAAGACAAATATATTCTCAGCTAGGAACTGGTGAATTACCTCTGTTAGTGGGAACCCATGCATTGATTCAAGACCCCGTAAACTTCCATCAACTGGGGTTAGTGGTGATTGATGAGCAGCATCGCTTTGGGGTAGAACAACGGGCGCGTTTGCAGCAAAAAGGTGAGCAGCCCCATGTGTTAACTATGACAGCTACTCCCATTCCCCGAACCTTAGCGTTGACGATACACGGGGATTTGGATGTCAGCCAAATTGATGAGTTACCGCCAGGACGGCAAAAGATTCAGACAACAGTATTGTCAGGTCAACAACGCAACCATGCTTACGACCTCATCCGCCGAGAAATTGCCCAAGGTAGACAAGTTTATGTGGTTTTGCCCTTGGTAGAAGAATCAGAAAAATTAGATTTGCGATCGGCAACTGAGGAGCATCAAAAGTTACAAGAAAGCGTTTTTCCCGACTTTCAAGTGGGGCTGCTGCACGGTCGTATGAGTTCAGCCGATAAGGATGAAGCGATTACCAAATTTCGTGATAACCAAACACAGATATTAGTTTCTACTACCGTTGTTGAGGTTGGCGTAGACGTACCTAATGCTACAGTAATGCTCATTGAAAATGCAGAGCGATTTGGCTTATCGCAACTCCACCAACTGCGGGGGCGTGTCGGTCGGGGTGCGGCTCAATCTTATTGTTTATTGATGAGCAGTTCTAGAAGTCCTGATGCTCAACAACGCCTGAAGGTGTTGGAACAATCTCAGGATGGCTTTTTCATCTCAGAAATGGATATGCGTTTTCGTGGGCCAGGGCAAGTACTGGGAAATCGTCAATCGGGAGTGCCAGATTTTACATTAGCGAGTTTGGTTGAAGATGAAGAAGTTTTACTTTTAGCGCGGCAAGCAGCAGAGAAAATTATAGAGATGGATGTTACTTTAGAGCGCTGGTATTTGATGAAAGAAGAATTGAAGTATCGGTATGAGCGGTTGATGGGTGGGGCAATTTTGACATAATATAACTGGGTAAATTCGTATTTAACCGAAGTAAAAATAGCTTAATGGCAATACCTTTTACAGAGCGAGAAATGGCAAAAGCATGGCTTGCAAATCTGTCTGCTTATGAAAATTCTCAGAAAACATCTCGAACTAATGCCCATCGGTTACTCTTATTTTATGCCGTTGAATGTGGTCTTAAGACAATCTTAATGAAGAGGAAAGGGCATAAGCGTAGTGATTCGTGTACAGAGATTGCGGAATGTCAGACTCTGACTCACAAGGAAGAATATCCATCTTTCAAAACTTGGGTTGAGGAAATACTACCTAAATATCCTGCTTCTGAACGAAAAATTCCTTTTGCAGTAGAACAGTTTGAGATGGATCAGCCTACAGTGAGAATTCTAGAGGAAATGGGGGTTATTTACGAAGATAAGGAAAAGGATAACGAGGCACGATTTTATATGCCAGAAATCTTCCGTGAAGGTCTAGGCTTTTCAGGTAAAGGGGCAAGACCTCGCATAGTAGTGTTGAAGCGTAAGGTATTAGGAAAAGGCATTTTGTAATTACAGCATAATTCAGAATTTAGATGTTTGTTGCATTTCGGCATAAGCTTGATAGACACCCTTCACGTTGTACCAGTTGAGGAAAATTCGAGCAATTTCTAAAGCTAATTGCGGTTTACCTAAATTAATTAGCCATTGCAATAACGGAGCCATTGTCCGTTCATTTAGCGCACCATTGAGTGACAAAATTCCCCAAAGTAAGCGATGCAGCCAAGTCATTTGAATCATCATTCGCACTTCCCATGTGGGGTGCTTTTGATAAAACAAAACTCCCATGCGTCCGCGTTGAATTTCTTGCTCAATCAATCGGGGAATTTGCTCTAAGTTAAATGCTGGATGCCAGTGATATCCTACGGCTTCTGGACATTTAATTAGTGTCAAACCTAGTTTTTTCAGCCGCACGCCTAATTCTAAATCTTCCCAGCCATAGAGTTGAAAACTGGTGTCAAAAAGTCCAGCTTTCTCTAGCCAATGTTTGGAAATTGCTACATTGCCGGTAGCAAAAAAAGCTGCTGAGAAATCGGTTAGTTTGTAGGGTTCAGCAGTTGGGTTGTCGAAATTACAGGTATTAATAACTGCACCGTAAGTGAAAAAGCGATCGCTCCCCAATTTCTCTTTTCCCTGCACTAGCGTATCCGCGTGAGCTTGCAGGAAATTCTCCAGCACCACTAAATCGCTATCAATAAAGATAATTGTGTCTCCCAGCGCCTGTTCTACCCCCAGATTCCGAGCCGCAGCTGGGCCAGCATGATCTTGCTGAAACCAGCGCACATGGGGAAACTCTTCTTTGTGTCCTGCTAACCACTCCAATGTGCCATCAGTAGAACCATCATCTACCAAGACAATTTCGTAATCAGTAACCGAACTTGACTTACTCAACTTCTGCACCTCCAAGGCGCGGAGGCACTTTTCTAAAATCGGTTGGCGATTATAAGTTGGTATCACAACGCTGAAAAACACAGTCTCACCCACAACACAATTTATCTATCTCCAGGATAGGACAGATGCGACGCTGACACTGTTCCTTACATAATTCTGGTTACGGAAATGGTAAATCTGCTGATGATGCAATATTTGCTGGACATTTCAAAATAGGTATATAAGTTTGCCATGTTAAAAAGCTGAAAATATACATTTTTGCATGTCAATTAATCAATATATAACCTGATGTTAATACTGAGTACCTAAAATAATAAAAACTTGATAATTTTTATTTGCGTAAGAAGCATCAGCCAGTTTTAATTTGTTATTCGCTGCTATTTATTGGCTGTTAAAAATGTGTCAAATCTCAATAAATATCTAAGTAATTTCTGTAAATATCTAAAGTTTCTCTTTAGTGAATTACTCATGTTATTGAGAGATGAACTGAATAGCAATCTCGTAAACCTTAAATGGCTTAAATGGAGAACAAAGAATGAAAGGACGCTTTCACCCTAAAAACAATTTGACCCTCAACCCATCCGGTAACGAGTCAATTCATGATGTGATTGACCGCGTTAGTCTGAGTCTGAGTCGGCGGCGGTTCATCATGACGGCTGTGGGTACCTTAGTGCTAACTGTTCTGGGCGATGTTTCTATCGGTGGTTTTCTTCAAAGTGTTGATGCAGCGCCAATTCCCAAGGGAACGGGATTTGCTGGCATAGGCTTTAAAAGCATCCCACCGAATCTACTCAATCCAGTTACAGGACTTCTGGAAAAGGATCTTGTCAGTGTTCCTGAAGGTTACACAGCTAAAGTACTGATTGCTTGGGGAGATCCGATCGCGCCTGGTGGCCCAACTTGGCTAGCAGATGCCTCCCAAGATGCAGCTGCTCAAGAAAAGCAGTTTGGTATGCACAATGACGGTATGTACTACTTCCCTTTACAGCCAGGGAATGTTGTTGGTCGGACAGTAAGTTCACAAACAAGATCATTAAGAGGCTTTTTAAATCAGCCCATCAATACTGGTCTGCTGTGCGTCAACCATGAGTACACCCAGGAATCAATTTTGCATCCAGATGGTCTGGATACAGTCACAATTGCCAAAGTACGGAAGTCTCAGGCTGCTCATGGCGTGTCTGTTGTGGAAATTTCCAAAAACGGCAATGAGTGGAGTTTCAATCGTAATTCTTCTTATGGTCGCCGCATTACCGGCAACACCGAGATGCGGGTATCGGGGCCTGCGGCTGGCAATGCACTGTTAAAGTCAAAAAAGTTTTCAATTCAGCCAACTGGCTCTGTTGACACCGGGACGCTGAACGACGGCTACACCGCTTATGGTACACTCAACAACTGCGCCAATGGCTACACTCCTTGGGGTACTTACTTGACCTGCGAAGAGAATTGGAACGGCTACTTTGCTAATCCCACACGAGATGTAGTTGCAATTCCAGGCATCGAAAAGTCCGATATTCTGGCAGGCCAAAATCGGTACGGCGTTTCAACATCATCTAGCTATCGCTGGCCTGAGGTTGATCCACGCTTCGATGCCAGCACCAACCCACTTGAACCCCATTTATTCGGCTGGGTGGTTGAGATTGATCCCTACGATCCGCAAAGCACACCAGTCAAGCGCACTGCCCTTGGTCGGTTCAAGCATGAGAGCGCTCAGGTTGTTGTTGATGACAATAACCGTGTTGCTTTCTATCAGGGTGACGACGAGCGCAACGAGTATATCTACAAGTTCGTTTGTGCCCAACCTTTCAATCCCGGAAATCGTTCTGCTAACCGCGATTTGCTCGACAACGGTGTTTTGTACGTTGCCAAATTCACTGACAACGGTACTGGTGAGTGGATTCCTTTGGTCTACGGTCAGCGTGGTTTGACACCAGAAAATGGTTTCAGAAGTCAAGCTGAGGTGCTTGTCAAGACAAGACAAGCTGCGGATAGAGTCGGCGCAACCATGATGGATCGTCCAGAGTGGGTAGCTGTGCGTCCTCGCATCGGCGGATATAAAGAGATTGAAGTCTACTGCACATTGACCAACAATAATCGTCGGGGCACAACTCCAGTTTCGTCGAATCAGCCAGACGGCACAACAGCAGCAGGCGGTGCGCGTCCTCCCGTGAATGCTTCAAACCCACGTCCTGACAACCGTTACGGTCACATCATTCGCTGGCGGGAAGATGGACGCAGTGTTACAGCAACTACCTTCAAGTGGGATATTTTCTTTGAAGCTGGGGACAAAACTAGGCCCGAACCAAATCTTCAGGGCAACATTAAAGGTGACGACTTAAGTTCACCAGATGGTCTGTGGTTCGACGACTTCGGCCGCCTTTGGATTCAGACCGACCACTCAGGCGATGGTATCGCTGATTTGGTAAACATCGGTAGCAACACCATGTCGTGTGCTGACCCCAACACCAAACAAGTTAGGCGCTTCTTAACCAGCCCTACGGATTGTGAGGTAACTGGTATTACCAGCACACCCGATGGCAAAGCGATGTTTATCAACATCCAGCACCCAGGCGATCGCGGAGATGCCTCGAATCCCACGATCGCCAGCAATTGGCCTAACAGTCAAGGGTATGGCCCATCAGGTCGCCCACGTTCATCAGTGGTAGTAATTACCCGTAATGATGGTGGCGTTGTTGGTGGTCTGTAAAGACAATAGGAACAGATTTATTTAGCGATCGCTCCTTTGTCACTACAGTATCTTAAATAGTTTTAAATCACCTTAATCCTTAACCTTAAACACAGGCAAGGATAAGGTGATTTACTTATAACTGTTAACCCACAACTTTTGTTGCTCTCTTCTTACGTTGCATCCACAATCCCATAACAGCAGCAATAGCTGTACCACCAACAGCTAACGGTTCGGGTACTTTAGCGTAGCTTACAGTACCTACTTGTGTTGTATTTACTGATTGGTCAATCAGATAAAAGTTGTTTCCTCCTACATTTGGAGTATTTGGATCACTTGCGATCGCAAACTGGTCTGCAACAAAATAGCTTAGTCCCAGAACTTCGCCATTATTAAAGCTGGCTATAGGAAAACTATTGAAATCAGTATCATCTCCCTCTGTATAGTTAGTACCTAAATAGTTGAATGCAACTGCTAATCCATTCTCAACTCCCAATGTCTCAAGACCTGTATTGGTTAAGGTCGAGTCATCGTATTGAAAAGAGCCGAAATACTGACCGAAATTATCGCCAGATGTGGTATTCACGGTGAAACCATAATTAACTAAGGCAGCTTGGGCCGATTTAACACCAACAGCAGTAAAAGATATGGCAACTGCAATGGTAGCAACACCAAGATTTTTGGCTAATTTCATCAGAAAATGCTCCAAAGTGAAAAAATGAATAGTCCTGTAATTTCACTTGAATAAGCTTTTAGCCACTGTATACAGGTTAAGAAATATTAAACAAAAGATTATCGTCATAAAATCTTTACGCTTGTCACGTATATATAAATTTCCTGTAAAGTAAAAAAAATAACTCATCCACTTAGCATCGAAATGGTTTCAAGCTTCTGACTTTAGTCCATGTCATTAGCAACATTTTTATTACTGTCAAATTGTCACAAAATCAGATGAAAATGATTCACCGAGCCGTATTAAACCGCGTCCATCTTGAAAACTGTAGTTATTTCAGTATGAAAAGAAAAAACCCTCATCCCCCAGCCCCTTCTCCCAAATTTGGGAGAAGGGGAGCCGCAAAGTTGTCCCTCTCCCAAGATGGGAGAGGGATTTAGGGTGAGGGCAAAAACTACGGTTCTCAACATAAATGAGGTTTAGTAGTAAGTGAAGATGCAAATTGGAAGCTCATAATCTTTAAAATTTTATTCAAAAGTTAGAAAAAGTAGTAAAAAGGATTCTTATTCTCAATATGTATTTATCGAGGTATATCGCGCATCAAAAAGGCGTTTATTACCTATATCAGTAGGATATTCAAAGATAATGGTTATCATCCTGTCAAGGTTAATGCTTAGGTTGAACGCAAGTTGTGATTACCAACAAAGCATTGTGTAATTATTAACAAGTTACTAACAGGATGATTGCTGTAAATTACAAATGTTAATATGCTTTATTTTTTCATTTTTAACAAAAGCATTACCATGTCTTAAATCAAGTAAGATAAATTTTTTTATAGATACATATTTTTTCTAGTCTTCGTATATTTCCGAATCTACAAAAACATATTTTGATAAGAGATTGCTGAGTAATTTTATAAAAAAGGCATGGGAGAAAAATTCTTTAACTGCATAGCCTGTTAAAAGACAATATTTGAGGATATACATTCCGAATTGAGAACATACTCGCCACAAATACGAGTGGTGTGATTTTTTAAGCTACTACTGTGCTATCAAAAGGTTTGTGAGTAATGGTTTCACTTCAATGGTGTGGATGTGCAGATGATTCTGTAAAAGTAGTTAATAATTACCAGAAAGCAAAAAATTTGTGGATAACAGTAGGTTTACTTGCTGTTTTTTTTGTTGCTGAGTGGACTGTGGGTTTATGGAGTCAAAGTTTATCTTTACAGGCGGATGCAGGACACATTTTATCGGATATCACAGCCTTGGCAATATCGCTACTTGCTAGTTTTTTAGCACAGCAACCAGCTAAGGAAAAAGCAACATTTGGACATCAGCGAATCGAAGTTTTAGCAGCATTGGTGAATGGATTAGGTTTAGTTGCGATCGCTACTTTTATCATATTAGAAGCTATTCAACGCTGGCAACATCCAGCCGCAATTTTAGGCATACCTATGTTAGCAATTGCAGTATTAGGTTTAATTGTCAATCTGCTCAATATTACTTTGCTTCATCCCCACACTCACGACGACTTAAACCTGCGGGGAGCTTTGCTTCATGTCATCGCTGATACTGTTAGTTCTGTTGGCGTAATTATAGCTGCTTTAGCAGTTCATCTTTGGGATTGGTGGTGGGCAGATGTTGCTATTAGTTTAGTCGTTGCAACTTTTACGGCTTTGAGTGCTTTACCTTTAGTACAAGAAAGTTTAAAGATTTTTTTGGAGTATGCACCGGAATCAATAGATCCTGTTGATGTGGAAATATCTCTCAAATCTTTTCCTGGTGTTGTTCAAGTAGAAAAACTTCACATTTGGACAATTAGCTTAGATAAGGTAATACTTTGTGCCAATTTGACAGTTGAATCTGCAACTATCCAGGAACGCGATCGCTTACTCAATAAGTTGGAAAATCACATCCGAAAAACTTTTAATATTCCTGAAATAACTTTGCAGCTAACTAGCTGTAAAAAACCTTCAGCGTTGCCAATTCATCCTTTATTTAACCAAGATTTAGTTTTCATGTTGTCTGGAAGTAAAATAAATTCAAACCTGGAACATACCTAAATAAGTAATTCTACTAATTACTACTATAAATCCCAAAATATTTGCACTAGTTTACCCTGGCTATATTGAATTTTTAAAGAGCTTTTAAACATAATGCTTATGGCATTTTTTCCAACTGTCAAAGCATAGCGCTCATCTAGAACCAAATTTTTATCAATATTAACCACTAAAACTTGCTCAATTAACTTTAAGGCACACTGCAATGATTTCATTTTTGCAAAAGTACAAGCGATTTCTAGCCTTTATGATGGCTGGCTTGCTCTGTACCGTTCTGCTGGTATTTGGTAATTCTGTTTTTCAGCCCACTCTAGCTGCTGGTAATGGAATTAACGTAATTATCATGATTGGCGATGGTATGGGTTGGGAGATGGCACGGGCGGCAGCCGTTGCCAAAGGTGCTCCTTTTTACACAAGTGGTCAAGGCTCAGGTCTTAGCTTCCAAAAGCTAACTGGATATGGATTGGTGACTACTTACGGCACAACTATTCAGGGAAATACACCAGCCAATCCAACAGACCAGCCCCATCCAACAGGGAACTCTGCTCTGGATGGGTCTAATACAGTGACTGCTGCAAGTCCTCTTCGTCCCAACTTTTCATTCCAGCCTAATCCTTTTAACCCTGGCAATAGAGCTGATGGCAATAGCCTAGAGGATGGTAATCTGGCGGGTTATGACCTCAGTAAGGGCGGCCCTGTTCCTTGGGTTCCTTTGACCCCTGCTAATTCTGGTACTTATGACAAAGATTACATCAAGTACAGTTATCCCGACTCTGCTAACACAGCTACAACTCTGTATACGGGAGTAAAGAGCTTTAACAACGCGATGGGGGTAGACATTTACGAGAAGAAGTTGAAAACCATCCTAGAAATTGCCAAAGAAAAAGGTAAGTCTACAGGCTTGGTAACTTCCGTACCTGTTAGCCATGCAACGCCTGGTGCTGCGGCTTCTTTCGTAAATCGTCGTAGTAAGTACGATAGTGTTTACGACCCCAGCAAGACCAACCAAGACAGCATTTTGCAACAGACATTGCTGAACTTTAAACCCAATATTTTGTTGGGTGGCGGTCATCCCAAAGATTTTGAAAATAGAGAAAGTACAAGTACAGCAGAGGGTGTCTTTAAGTATACATACATTACAGAAGACACTTACCAGCATCTGAAGAATAATCCTAAGTCCAATCGTTACGGCTATACCTTTTTGGAACGCGGCCCTAATGCAGCTAAGACACTGCTAAAAACGGCTGCTAAAATCGACCCCAACAAGGGAGGCAGATTATTTGGTCTGTATGGTGCGCGTGGACAAAATGGCAACATTCCTGTTAGTTCCTCTAAGGGAGACTATAGTTTGACAGGTTTGGACAACTTCTCTCTCTATAGCTCTGTTGTCAAGGCTGGAACGCCGGATACCTGTCCATCAGGTCAGATAATAACTGGTACTGCTGGGGATTGTGTTCCTGTCATTGATGCAGCTGGTAATCCCATCGCTCCTAATGCTCCTGCACCCGATACTGTCCGTCCTTTGGCTCCTGGTGAAACTGATGCCAGCTTTATTGCTAAAGAGATTAACGAAAATCCAACTTTGGCTGATTTAACCAAAGCAGCTTTAACCGTTTTAGGTAAAGACAAAGATGGCTTCTGGCTAATGGTTGAGGGAGGCGATATCGACTGGGCTGCTCATGACAACAACATGGATAACCTGATTGGTACCATGAATGATTTTGATAAGGCAGTCCAGCAGGTCATTACTTGGGTAGATAATCATGGTGGTTGGAGCAAGAACTTGCTACTTGTTACTGCTGACCATGACCACTATCTAACTCTGAATAATGACTTTGCCTCTAAATTGACTCCCAATCCTAACCCAAATCAGGCTAAAGGGTTGAAATATAACGCCAAGGACATCACTTTCGTCAAGCACAATCCTACTGATGCTGGTCACTTCTGGGGGTCTGATCCAAATTATAAATATCTCTGGGGTAGCCATAGCCGCCGCGTTGTACCTGTTTACTACCAAGGTGCTTACGCATCAGCTCTGACGCGATCGCTAGGACAAGGTTTCCAGATTACAGATAGCTCTGGAACTTACAGTGTGCCTGGTGTTCGGGGTGTGGTTGACCAAAGTCATATCTTCCAAGCCATGAAAACTGCGATCGCCAGTCCGTGAAATTAATACACCGCTTCACTAAACACTAACTGAAAAGCTTTCTGTTGCACAGACGTGTATTACCACGTCTGTGTCTCAAAAAACTATTGCGGTATTATTGCACCTGTTCTTTTATCAAGGGAAAAAATGACTGACTCCATCTTCAAGAAGTTCGCAGCTGCAACGGTAGGAACTGCTTTGATTTTTTCGTTAGGGGAAACTATGCCTGCTCAAGCAGCAGCCCTAACTTATAATTTTTCTAACGACGATAAAACTCTCACAGGCACTTTTTCATTCGACCAAGCAGCAGCAGACGATCAAGAAGTAACGATCGCAGAAGGTTTAAAGATTTCTGCTAGCTATGGTGGCCAGTCATACACTGAAGCGGATGATCCTTTAGCGTCAGTTTTCACCGACTTTTCGGGAACAATTTTTAACCAAGCGGGGTTAGGGTTATATTTTACACCTAGCGCTTTTAATGTCTACCGCGAAAATTTTATCAATCTGAACGATTCAAGTAGTGCAGGTGTTCAGACCGTCACTTATACCAGTGTTCCAGAGCCAAGTTTAATGCTTGGATTGTCTGTATTCGGGTTGAGTTTGTTCTTGAGTAAAAAGATAGCATCTTCTAAACCATCAAGCACAAAAGCTTAAACCAAATTATCAAAAATAACGGGGTGGGATTATCCACCCTGCAAATTTTTAAAATTATAAAATCTCAAAGCTCAGATTCCCAATTTTTCTAAAAAGTTAGGGAATCTTGTTATTCACATAATAATTTAGGATTGCTACATCGTTTTATTAGCATTAGACAGAGTTAACGGTAATGTCTGGGTTTGCAGTTAATTAACCTATTAGTTCTTGCATGAATAAAATATACATGGATTGTTTAGATATAATAATGACTCATTGTTTGTTTTCCTAACTGGAGAAATTAATGGGTCGCGCCAAAAAGGTTGTCCTGGCATATTCTGGTGGAGTAGATACCTCCGTTTGCATCCCTTACCTCAAACAGGAGTGGGGTGTGGAAGAGGTGATTACCCTAGCAGCAGATTTAGGCCAGGGAGATGAATTAGAGCCAGTTCGAGAAAAAGCTCTGAAATCGGGTGCAAGTGAATCCCTCGTGGCGGATGTCAAAGACAGCTTCGTTAAAGATTACGCCTTTGGAGCGATTCAAGCCAACGCCCTTTATGAAAATCGTTATCCTCTCGGAACTGCCCTTGCTCGTCCACTGATTGCTAAGGTATTAGTAGAAACAGCCGAAAAATATGGTGCTGATGCGATCGCTCACGGTTGCACCGGCAAAGGTAACGATCAGGTTCGCTTTGATGTCTCTGTCACCGCTTTAAACCCCAACCTAAAAATCCTCGCACCAGCCAGAGAATGGGGCATGAGCCGCGAGGAAACGATCGCTTATGGGGAAAAGTTTGGTATCGCCTCACCAGTCAAAAAATCCTCTCCCTACAGCATTGACAAGAATTTGCTTGGTCGTAGCATTGAAGCTGGTTTACTCGAAGATCCGTCATTTGAGCCACCAGAAGAAATTTATGAGATGACCAAAGCGATCGCTGATACTCCCAACGAGCCAGAGTACATCGAAATTGGTTTCCACGGTGGTATTCCGACAACCCTCAACGGAATAGCTAAACAGCCAGTTGAACTAATTGAAGAACTCAATCAGGCGGTAGGAAATCATGGTATCGGACGGATCGACATGATCGAAAACCGTCTGGTGGGGATCAAATCACGGGAAATCTACGAATCACCGGCGATGTTAGTGCTAATTCAGGCACATAGGGATTTAGAAAGCTTGACCTTAACGGCAGATGTCACCCATTACAAGCGTGGGATTGAAGAAACTTACAGCCAAATCGTTTACAACGGTTTGTGGTACAGTCCACTCAAAGTTGCACTGGATGCCTTTATTCAAAAGACACAAGAGCGAGTCTCTGGAACTGTACGAGTGAAGTTGTTCAAGGGTAACTCTACGATAGTTGGACGTTCCAGTGACAATTCCCTCTATACTCCCGATTTGGCAACCTACGGAGCCGAAGACAAATTTGACCACAAAGCTGCTGAAGGCTTTATCTACGTTTGGGGACTACCAACTCGGATTTGGTCACAGCAAGTTCGAGGTTAGGAGTTAAGAGTTAGGAGTTAGGAGTTAAAAATGCAAAATACAAGAAGTGAAAGTTAAAAGAAATAACTTTTCACTTTACTCCTAACTCTTGTACAGACGCGATTAATCGCGTCTCTCCTCACTCCTCACTCCTCACTTCTCACTTCCTTAACTTGGCGAGACTCTAGCCACAGGGGCACAATAATTAAGGCAGCCAAGATCAGCAACGCTGCGATCGCAAATTGACCCACCCAAGCAACCAATTGCTCTAAAGAAACAATTTTGCCTGCAAAAAAAGCTAATGTCACCATCAAGCTAGCCCAAGCAACTGCTCCTAAAAAGTTGTATAAAAAGAATTTTCCAAAGGGCATTTCGGCTATACCAGCTAGTGGTGCAGCAAAAACTCGCAACAATGCTAGAAAACGTCCAAAAAATACTGCTTTAGCAGAATTTTGACTAAATTGTTCTTTGATAGTCAGCAACCGCACTTCAGAAATCCGAAATATCCTACCAACTTTTACCAAAAAAGGCCAGCCGCTAACTCTACCAATCCAATAGCCACAAGTGCCGCCAATTACAGCACCCATAATTGCATCACCGAGAACCAGCCAGAAATTCAGTTCATCGCTGCCAGCTAGAAACCCGCCTACTAAGGTCACGGTTTCGCCAGGAAGGGGAATGCCTAAATTTTCTAGCAAAATTCCCAAAAAAATTGCCCAATACCCGTAATTGTGGGCGACTTCCTGGATATTTTCTAGTGAAATCAGCTCTAAAGACATCCCATACCGCCGTCTTTACAAATTTTTACTTTTATTATATCTTTGCTTGTTTATGCGCGGGGTGTCAATTAAACCGCTACATACAGCCATTGAGTCATTAGTTTAATTCTCAATCATCCATAAACTATAGTCTATGCTAACTATTGACTTTTGACTATTAACTATGCATTTTTTAGATTTTTTACCACAATTTCAAAATTTATTAAAAAAAAATTAAAATATTTATAAAAAATTTATAAATATCCAGTTAAATTATAAAAATCTTGTAAAAGATACGGTTGATACCGAAATTGTTAGGCGTTTATGCCTATATTGATGAAAGTTATCACAAATTATACGGCATGAATACTGAAATAATTCCTCTCAACTCCACGACTGCAATTGCCCAAATATCTGGGTAAAACAGTAATTTTGCTGTTGAAAGATAAGAGGTATTAATGTCTTTTTTCAATTTTTTGTCAAGTGTTCCAATTACCCTGTTAAATTCATGATTCTCACACAAGAACTTCAAGTTATTTTGTTTAAACCCCAAGCCAGCATAGATTTGGAAGGCGGTAAGACTTTGAGTGAACAGATGGCTAGAGTAGTGCCCCAAGCTCATCAACTCTGGGTTATCGACCTAGCAGAAGTTAATTTCATGGACAGTTCTGGGTTAGTCCCCTTAGTAAAAGGGTTGAAAGCTGCACGTCAGAGTGGTTGCCGCTTGGTTCTATGCAACGTGCAAGCTCCTGTACGGTTAATTTTAGAACTTACCCAATTAGATTCAGTATTTGAAATTTTTCCCACTTACGAAGACATTTTTTCCACAGTCAAAGAGAACAGTCTGGTGCTAGCAGGCTAAACAATAAATCTACCTATAGATGGATGGTGGAGTCAAGCAATATTTGCATTTTTTTATATTCTCAAAGAGAACAGTCTGGCGCTAGCAGGCTGATTTTCTTTTTTCTAGAGAAGAATATTGAGCGAAACTCATGGCTTTGACGTAGGTAATATCAATAAGCAGATGAATGAACCTGCTTGTTGGAAGCCATCTACCTAAAGCAGTGAAGTAAGAAATGACCAAAATCGGTCAAAACAATGCAATTATTTGTGAGACTCCCCAGCTTTTGAAAGACAGGGCTTTTCAAATTACTCTGAGCTAATTATTCTATAACCGAGTTAACTGGTGTAAAAACGCAGGCGTTATTTATAACTCCATAGTTGTTATTTATTGCCTTGGTGTACTAGTTGGATGTCTCAAAGACACTTTTTCGCGGCAATTTCTTACCTGTTCGATTCCACCATAATGATAACTTTAGGCGTTTTGGGGAGTTGAAATGTTAGTTTCTTCATCAGATGCTGGGCGGGGAAAATTTGGCAAATCAATGCCACTGTGACTAGCATTGCGAGTTTTGAGTGCTAAACGGTAACTCACACTTTGCAGTTCTGCTTGTAGTTGGCGGTTTTCCCGTTGTAGCATTGCTACCTTTTCTCTCACTGGCGTCATCCGCTCTTCAAACTTCCGACGGTAAATTTGAGGCAACTCTTGTACTACTTGCTCCAACATCCGACTGCGATCGGTGAGTTCTTGAACTGACTGTCGCAATTGGTAAATTTCGGAGTCACGAGTTGTAATTTGCTCTTGGTAGAACGCCACCTGCTGCTCCACAGCTTGGAGTTGTTCTTGCAAAGCCTGTAACTGGGTCAGATCGCGCTCCAGATCCGGCTGCTGGGGCATAAAACTAGTGTTACCCTTTACCAGGCGGAAGAGTTCTTGAGATAGTTGTTGTACTAAGGAATCACGAAGTTGCAACTCTTGACGTAGCTGCGATACTTCCGTAGAGAGAACTTGAATATTGGGTGTATCAGATTGGCTCACAGTAGCTTACAGCTCCCATTCAGAATCTTGTCCACTCTTAGGTATAACTGCGGGAGTACTACCTTTGGCAAGTATTTGTTAATGTAGCATTCCCAAGCAAGTCACGAAAAAAGAAAAAACAAAATTTTATTGAATGGGATTGGGCATGGGGCATTGGGCATGGGGCATTGGGGATTAATTATGGTTCTACCGATCCCCTTATGCAAAATCGGGTTGAAAATCCTTAAAAGCTTTACCCCGTAAGTATTTCAACCAAAATAATATGTTGAAGCTTGATAAGCCTTGCCTTATAAGACTTTCACCCTGATTGAGGTTTAATTACCATAAGGGGATCGGTAGAGCCTTAATTATTTATTCCTCGTATCCCCATTCCCTATTCCCTATTCCCTATTCCCTATTCCCTATCCCTTACACTGTTGCAGGTGCAGGTGCAGCTACTTTAGTGGGTTTTTCTTTTTCCTCTTTAGGTGGTTTTTCCTCTTCGGCTTCCTGCTTAACTGTCAAATAGCGAATCACTTCTTCACTCAAGCGCATGGCGCGTTCAAAAGGGGCGATCGCAGTTGCAGGCGCACCGTAGTTTAACTGGATGTAGATGCCATCGCGGTGTTTTTTGATTTCATAAGCAAGACGACGCTTACCACGATTTTGAATTTGCATATCCTGGGCGCCTTGGTCACGAAGCAAATTCTGATATTTAGTAATTGCTTGCTCTACCTGTTCGTCTCCCAGGTCAGGACGGAGAATGTACATTGTTTCGTAACTTGTAGTCATATTTTTCAGTCTCCTTATGGACAAAAATGGCTGCTGATGCTAATTTATACCTAAATTAATTCAAAATGTCAGTATTAATCAACATCTGAAGCAACAAGGAACTATAATCTTACCAGTTTTCAATTTGAATCATTAGCCAAATCGCCGAAGTTTGAATTTTTTGGATGTCCCTAATGAAAACTAGGTCGCTTCCCGGCCCCCAGATTTCTTTAGCTATATTCCAAAATAAATCTCTCACTTACCCCCAAGGGGAATGATGAGACGACAGTGAACGGAGGTAGTCTTTTTTTTGACAAGATTGATCAAGCTATCAGCTTTGCCAAGGGGTATCTTTCCCTAATGACATATATCAGGTTGGGTTCAGCTCCTCCCGCCTGCGACGGCCCCCGATAAATTGGGGATTGGGGGGATCTCCGAGAGCCAAACATATTAACCGAACCGTATTGGGACATAGATTATAGCGAGCGATCGCTTTCAGGCTCAAGGCTCAATCGGTTCCCTAAAAAGCTAACTGATCATTGCTACCCGCTCACAGCAACAAAAAAGCACATAAAAGGATATTCATCAAGGTTATGGCGCAACGCTATGTGCGAATTCAAAATCAAGAAGGACAGATTTACTATGGGTTACTACAACTATCCCTGAATGTGCAGGTGCTAGATGCTCCGCCCTGGTTACAAGGACAACCCACTGATTTAACTTTGACACCAGGAAATTACCAAATTCTGGCTCCCTGCGCTCCCTCAAAAATTGTGGCGGTGGGTAAGAATTATGCAGAACATGCAGCTGAAATGGGAACTTCAGTCCCTTCTGAGCCACTAATTTTTCTCAAGCCACCCACGTCGATCATTCCATCTGAGAGGGAAATTAAGTATCCTCCCCAGTCACAAAGAGTTGACTACGAAGGAGAGTTAGCGTTAGTGATTGGCGATTACGCCTTTGAATGTACACCAGAGGTAGCCCAAACGAAAATTTGGGGCTACACCATTGCCAATGATGTAACAGCGCGAGATTTACAAAAACGGGATGGTCAATGGACGCGAGCCAAAGGTTTTGATACTTTCTGCCCCTTGGGGCCTTGGATCGTGCGGGAATTAAATCCAGGAGCGAGATTGCAAACTTTTGTGAATGACTACGCCAATCCAGTCCAATCTGCCTGTATAGATCAGATGGTGTTTTCTCCCGATGTTCTAGTTTCTTATATCAGTCAGGTTATGACGCTACTACCCGGTGATTTGGTGCTTACAGGTACGCCGGAGGGTGTAAGCCCATTGCATCCAGGCGATCGCGTCCGCGTCGAAATAGAAGGTATTGGTCGCCTGGAAAACACCGTAGCGCTCCGTTAACTTCTAACGCACTTGCATATACACTGCATCGGAAACCGCCGGAATTTCCGCATAACGTCCCAATAGTGACTGGGCAATAGAATATACAACTGCTACTATGATGCCTATAAAAATCGTTGTGGAGAGGGTTTGTGTAGCAAAACCACCATTGACAATTACTCCAACTACATCAGTTAGGATGCTAAACAAAAAGATAATAATGTCCAATAGGATTGCTTGCATGGTGTTGAAACGAATGAAATGACTAATCTTTTCGTTTCTCACTATCAGGAAAAATAAAGCAAAGAAAATAATTAGTCCTGCATAGGGTATGTTGTAGATTTGCACTAAGGGTCTAAGTGGTGATAAAACAAATCCTATGACTGGAAAATCTAGCAGCAAGCAACTGCTAAATTTTTGGCAGGTTTTCAATTCAAGAATTATCACCTCAATTAGAGGAAGCAAATAAGGCAAGGAACCAAAAATCCGATCTGAAACTGTTGTAGACCCGCGCCAAGACATTATGCGTTCTCCTGTGGTTAAATTTTAATACTTACTTGAGCTTAGGATAACGCAGTTGCTTGGTCTTGCTGGCAAATTCAACTATTCTATATGGGCGATGCGAAAACCCATCACACATTCATACTGGTCTGACTGCTGTTGAGTAAGTTTGTGAATGGCTTGACCACAGCGCAGTTGACCTCCACGCCAACGGGGTTGACCGCTCCTGTCAGCGAGTAAACAAGACTGGCAAACTTGCTCAGGGGCAAGGATTTGCTCGTCCATTAAAATGACTAGCATCGAATCCCTCCTGTAAATCTTCATTGTCGCCCACATTTCACTTAGGTGAGGATACGCTTTGTAGCGGTTCAAAGAAACGCTTCAGGTAGGTTGGGCACGTGCTGCGCGGTTAATTGTTGTGATTTGCGATCGCGCTTTGCGCCCACCGTGGGCGCTCGCAGAGGACACTTACGAGCCACATCCTAACTCTTTGTAGCAAAAACGTGGGTAATCACAATTTAATAAAAATTGTCAAGTGAATCTTAATTTATTGTATGTTGTGTCTATTACAAATGGACATTTTTGTAAAAAATCATACAAAAACATAGTCCTAACTAAGTTGAGCATCTACAGCCAACAATATTTATAAGAAAACTCGTTGAAAACCCTTCGCCTTCGGACTAGTTAAACTGCCAGAAGTCAAGTTAGTAAAACTGAGTTAACTAGATAGCCATTGAAGGGATGCATTTACAAAATACTGGGGTAAACTTGCAAGCAAGTTAATACACAATATAATTGGGCGGCTCGTCGGTCTGGGCATCACTCACAATGGAACACTGGCAATTTCTGATACAGAAACAAGGCGATCACTCGTGGCATATCCTAGAATCGCCAAATTTGGAAATTTTGGAAGGGGAGTATAGAGTTTTGGCTCGTTCTAACCTTCCTAATACAGACGTGGAAGTGCGGGTAACTCACTCTTCAACCCAGGAAGTTCTACCAAAGCGGCGAATTTTCAAGCGATCGCGTCGCACTAATTCAGAAGGTTTAATGGCGCTAATTCCTTTTACCTACTTCGAGCCGGGAGTTTGGGAGTTGCGCTGTATGGGCGATTTGATGTCGGAACTCCTCGGTAAATCTTGGCAATACACTATCCAACTTCAAGTATTGTGCCAGGGAGTAGAGGGGGAGCAGAGGAGACAGAGGAAGCAGGGGGAGCAGGGGGAGAATGTAGAATCAAATTCATCCGATCGCCCAGATGCTGTTTCTGAAAACTCGGAATTCACTTTCCCAGCACAACCCGAAATTAACTTAGATAAAGCGATCGCAGTCTTTGCAGAACTGTTAATTGCTACAGATGACAACCCCGTTACAATTGTTGTGCCAGATGAAGGGAACTTAGAATACACTGCCCCAGCACAACCCGAAATTAACTTAGATAAAGCGATCGCAGTCTTTGCAGAACTG
>JAHCSU010000542.1 GCA_023522315.1 Nostoc sp. CCCryo 231-06 | reverse complement strand
GCCAACGTGCTGAACAGGAAAGCCAACGGGCTGAACAAGAACGCCAACGTGCTGAACAGGAAAGCCAACGGGCTGAACAAGAACGCCAACGTGCTGATATGTTAGCAGCTAAGTTACGTGAACTAGGTATTGACCCTGATGCGATCGCTGAATAGCCCGTTGTAGACACAATACGGTTCAGATAAGCCCAAAACCCTGATGTAGAGACGCGATTTATCGCGTCTTCAAAGACCAATAACCCTTAACAGAAGCGTATTGGTCGTATACATCGCATAATCTCAAGGGATGCTGGGAATAATAATTTTGGGACATCAGCACCAAAATTCTATGAAACAGCAAAAAAATCAATTCAGCCATCTAACTGCGATCGAAAGAAGTTATCTGTCATTTCCGGCACAGTTTTTATTAAATCAAAACTTGCTGCAAGGCAAAATACTAGACTTTGGTTGTGGCTTTGGTAATGATGTTAAAATATTGCGTCAAAAAGGTTTTGATATTACAGCCTATGACCCTTATTATTTTCCAGAATATCCTGATAATAAATTTGATACAATAATTTGCTTATATGTTTTAAATGTTTTATTCCCTGAAGAACAAACTAATGTTCTTATGGAAGTATCACACTTATTAAAACCAGGGGGTAAAGCTTATTATGCTGTAAGAAGGGATCTCAAAAAAGAAGGGTTTCGAGAACATTATGTCCACAAAAAACCTACCTATCAGTGTATTGTCAAACTTCCCTTTACTTCAGTTTGCTTAGATGAACATCGGGAATTATATGAGTATGTTCACTATAATCATCAGCGAAATTCATCTAATTATTGTATATTCTGTAATCCCCATAAAACTCTCAAACTCTTAACTGAATCAGCAACTGCTTACGCTATTTTTGATGGCTATCCGATAAGTAAAGGACATGTTTTAGTTATTCCCAAACGTCATGTTAGCAGTTATTTTGAACTACCAGTGAAAGAGCAATCTGCTTGCTGGTTTATAGTGAACAAAGTACAAGAGGTTCTCAAAGCAGAATTTAAACCTGATGGCTTTAATATAGGAATGAATATCAATCGAGCCGCCGGTCAAAATATTATGCACGCCAGTATTCATATCATCCCTCGTTACAAAGGTGATACTGTCTCTACTAAAAGTGGAATCAGGAACGTTATTCCTAAAAAGCAATAGTTTTTTTACTGACAGCTTCCAGTAGCAAACCCGGATTTATAGCAAATACATAAATCTGAAAAATTAGATTTTTCAGTCTTGTTGAAAATATTGCAAAATATTTCAGTTAACCCAGATTATCTCGATCTATTCCCAGCGCTCTTAATTGTTCTGTCAATTGTTGCACTCTTTGTTCTGCAACTTCAGCGCGTTGTGCTTCTTGTTGAGCGCGTTGTGCTTCTTGTTGAGCGCGTTGTGTTTCTTGTTGAGCGCGTTGTGTCTCTTGTTTTATTTGTTCTGCGGGTGTGAGATACCGTTGTCCTTGCTCATCATACCAATACATCCATTCCCGTGTTACACCGGAATAATTTCCCCTTTCGCAACCAATTCCTAAGCCAATTTCTGGTAGCCAAACGGGGTTTCCTTCTTGCAATTCATACTTACCATTAACTAACTTATGTACTTCCAGATGCGGTTTGCGGCGACGACGAGACGAATAAATCACGTAATAAAGTACACCTAAAGCCTCATATTCATCCAATTTAGTCGTGTATTCCTTGCGATAATTTTGGGAAACTACTTCTAGCACGAAAATCGGTACAACATTTTCATCCCACAGCACATAACTGGGACGCAGTTCCTCATCATAAAATCGCTCTACCCCTAAGCTCAAAAACCCATCTGGCACAATGGGCGGTTTATCGGGGTGATAATAAATACCCATATCTATAGCAAAGAGCCAATCCATGCGCTCTGACCAAAGTATCAGCAGGATCGCCTTCAGCAAGCCTGGTATTAATTCTTGCAGTTCATTATCCACAGGTGTTTCATCAGAGTCTGGTAGTTCCTCGGCTGAGGGCAAGTACCTTGGCAAGTTGTACTCTAACATGGCTAGTTTCCCCAAAACTCAAAGGATATTTGGCTCTATTTGGCTCACCAGAATTATAGCGATTTCTCCGCAACTATATCATTAGTTTACTACTATATATTAAGTACTCCACTGACACTAATTGACAGCTTTTAACTACTAGACAATCTTAAATCTGCCGGAATCATCAGCAAGAAAATTTATTTTATGCCTAGATTCTAACTGTCACAATCCGATTATCTTGATGATGCAATGTTTTGCTTTGACTAAGGGATACCACTTGTGGTATTGAGAAACAGCCAAGATTCCACAGATATAATAGTTACTGGCTCCTTTGGTGGTTGTGCAGAGCATTGCCTCAGCTAGAGTTGCAGCCAGTCAACAATGCAGGCATTTCTACCCCAATAAGGAAGTTACTTAAGCCGATAAAATTTTGGTAACTCTTAATAAATATATAGGTACTAAGTGCTATTCATGCTTTATATTTAGCGACAGGGTGGTGCAAACAGCCACTCACATTCAAATACTTAGGAGGCAGTACCCACCGGGAGCAACTCACGCTTCTATACCATTAGCACGCAACGTAAGTAAAGGTTAAGTTGATATTAAAACGAATAATTTTTGCTGAATTGTGACAGATAAAGACTAAACTAAAAAGTCTTGTGCAGCAAAACCTGTAGCTTTAAATGAAGTAATCATGTCGAAGGTTCTTGTCTCAGATTCTATTGACCAAGCTGGAATTGACATTCTTTCGCAAGTTGCTACCGTTGATGTCAAACTAGGTCTAAAACCAGCAGAACTGCTCCAAATTATTGGTGAGTATGACGCGCTAATGATTCGCTCTAGTACACGCGTCACCCAAGAAATCATTGAAGCTGGCACTCAGCTAAAAATCATCGGTCGTGCTGGTGTGGGGGTGGATAATGTGGATGTTCCCGCTGCCACCCGCCGGGGAATTGTAGTAGTCAATTCTCCAGAGGGAAACACAATTGCTGCGGCTGAACATGCGCTAGCGATGATTTTGGCTTTATCTCGCCACATCCCCGATGCTAACGCTTCGGTGAAACGCGGTGCGTGGGATCGCAATAGTTTTGTCGGCGCGGAAGTCTACAAAAAAACTCTCGGCGTTGTCGGTTTGGGTAAAATTGGCTCCCATGTTGCGGCTGTAGCTAAGACAATGGGGATGAAACTCCTAGCTTATGACCCTTTTATTTCTACAGACCGAGCCGAACAACTTGGCTGTCAGTTAGTGGAGCTAGATTTACTCTTCCAGCAAGCAGACTATATCACCTTACACATCCCTAAAACCCCAGAAACCACCCACTTAATCAATGCCACAACTCTGGCAAAAATGAAACCCACAGCCCGGATTATCAACTGCGCTCGTGGTGGGATCATTGATGAAGTAGCTTTAGCAGCAGCTCTGAAAGCGGGTAAAATAGGCGGTGCAGCCTTGGATGTGTTCGAGTCAGAACCACTGGGTGAATCTGAATTGCGATCGCTAGGCAAAGAAGTTATCCTCACTCCCCACTTGGGAGCCTCTACCGCAGAAGCTCAAGTGAATGTGGCTATTGATGTTGCCGAACAAATTCGGGATGTACTTTTAGGACTACCAGCGCGTTCAGCCGTCAACATTCCCGGACTCGGCCCGGATGTGTTGGAAGAACTCAAACCCTACATGCAACTAGCAGAAACTCTAGGTAATCTAGTAGGACAGCTAGCTGGCGGACGGGTGGAAGTACTCAATATTCGACTGCAAGGGGAACTTGCAACCAACAAAAGCCAGCCTTTGATAGTCGCTGCCCTGAAAGGTTTACTTTACCAAGCTTTGCGGGAACGAGTGAATTACGTAAATGCCAGCATAGAAGCCAAAGAACGCGGAATTCGGGTGATTGAAACCCGCGATGCTTCCATTCGAGACTATGCCGGAACGCTTCATCTAGAAGCCACAGGTACTTTAGGTACTCACTCTGTTACAGGCGCTTTGTTAGGTGAGCGGGAAATCCATTTAACTGATGTTGACGGTTTCCCGATTAACGTCCCACCGAGCAAATATATGCTGTTTACCCTGCACCGCGATATGCCGGGGATTATCGGCAAACTCGGTTCCCTACTCGGCAGTTTTAATGTAAATATTGCCAGTATGCAGGTAGGTCGTAAAATCGTCCGTGGTGATGCGGTAATGGCTCTGAGTATAGATGACCCTTTACCAGAGGGCATTTTGGCTGAAATTATAAAAGTCCCTGGTATTCGGGACGCGTATACAGTAACACTTTAGAAGTCAGGAGTCAGAAGAAATAATTCCTCCTGACTCCTGAATTCTGACTCCTGAATTCTGAAAGATGGCAAACACCTGGTGGGAACTACAGATTTTATGTGAGCCAGACCTAGAAGATTCGATCTTTTGGCGACTGGAAGATTTTGGCTGTCGGGGCACAGCTAGTGAAAACAAAGGAAATTCATCTTTAGTCAGGGCTTATTTATCGACAATTCAAACGCAGCTGCTAGATTTAGCAGCGCTATCGCTGTGGCTGCGTCAAGATGCTCTCTGTGTAGGAGTTTCATCTCCCTCACTGCAATGGCAATTAATTGATGAGGAAGATTGGGCGACTAGCTGGAAACAATATTGGCATCCGCAGGAAATAGGCGATCGCTTCCTAATTAACCCTGCTTGGCTACCATTACCAGAAACAACAGAACGGTTAGTGATTCGTCTTGACCCTGGTGTAGCATTTGGTACTGGCAACCATGCTACCACTCAGCTATGTTTGGAATCCCTGGAAATGCGGCTAAGTGGAGTTTCTCAGTCGTTTGTGGGTAGTAGTGGCAAACATGAACATCTGGTAATTGCGGATATTGGCTGCGGTTCTGGTATCCTTTCCATTGGGGCGCTCCTACTGGGAGCAGAGAAAGTCTATGCAGTAGATAATGACCCTTTGGCGGTGCAATCAACTATCAGTAATGGTGCGCTCAACGATATTAATCCAGAACGTTTACTACCTGCACTGGGAAGTGTAGACGTTTTGACAAAACTGCTTGAAAATCCAGTGGATGGTATCGTTTGCAATATTTTGGCTCATGTAATTATTGAATTGCTTCCAGAAATGACTGCGATCGCTAAACCTGAGACTTGGGCAATTTTCAGTGGTATTTTACTAGAACAATCTAAAGCTGTTGCTGATGCCTTAGAACAAAATGGTTGGGTGGTTGCTACCCTGTGGAAACGAAAAGAATGGTGTTGCTTGAATGTACGGCGTTCTTAACTCAGTAGGTGGTAGTGTACTGTGGCGGAAGTTTCTTGTGATTACCCACATTTTTGTAATAGTTAAAGTATCGTACTAACCGACATTCCGCCCTGCACTGAAGTGCAAGGCTGATAGCCGAAGTCCACTAAGCGTGGACTAAAATTATATGCTCAGTCCACTTTAGGGGACTTTAGCTATTAGCCTTGGAATTTATTCCGAGGCGGGATAACAACGAAGCAAGGTGTAGAAGTATAAAAAAGTTGTACAGTGTTTGGAACTATTTACTACAAGTTTCAATGGCGATGCCTACGGCGGGCTGCGCCTACGCATCCCTCGCAAACTCAAGCTGTTGATTCAGCTTTGCATTTAGAATGCGATCGCAGTAATGCGCCATAATCTTTGACTGTTAATTTTTCTCCGACATCGAGAGTTGGACTAATAGATTTAATGCTTGCTAAACGTACTTCAGCTTTGCCAGGAGTACGTGATTTGCGTTTTAATCTTGCCATAATTAATACTCATTTTCTAAATTACTGATAACTTTATAGTGGACAATTGTTGAAGAAGTTGTCATACGTGAAATTGTTGATTTTTCTGAAAAAGCCTAAAATTTAAATACCTCACAACATTTTTTGCCAATTAAAACCATATTTATTGTTGAGGCACAGCAGTACTGTGCCTTAAAAGCGTATTCTATTTGAGGGAAGATGCTGTAACACAAGTCTGTTTCTCATAACGTGAAGGCGGAAGCTGCTACAGACTGCGCGTAACACGGAAACCTCTTGACGGAAGCTGTTACAGGCTGCGCGTAACACGGAAACCTCTTGGCGGAAGTTCCTACAGGGAAGACGGAAGGTGCTACAGGCTGCGTGAAACACGGAAACGTCTTGGCGGAAGCTTCTACAGGGAAGGCGGAAGCTGCTCCCTTCGACTTCGCTCAGGGAGCGTTCTTGTGTGAGGGAGCGTTCTTGTGTGAGGGAGCGTTCTTGTGTGAGGGAGCGTTCTTGTGTGAGGGGAGCGTTCTTGTGTGAGGGAGCGAAGCGATGCACTGAGCGGCTGGTTAGCGGGGTGGAACTATGCCGAAGTGTCGAAGCTAGTTAATCTACTGTAATGAGTTTCATTTTGACATTCGGCTAACTTATGCAATAAATTTGTATCCCCTGAAATCAGAGCTTGCTTCTTTTTTCGATTCCAACCTTGCACCTGCTTCTCACGCTCAAAAGCATCCACCACAGACTGATAATACTCGCAGAAAAATAGCTTCACAGGCAACCGTTTCGCCGTGTGCTTTGCGCCCTCACCTTGTTGATGTTGCCACAGCCGCCGCTCAAGATCCTTTGTACTAACCGTGTAGTAACTACCATCAGCACATTCAAGAATGTAGATATAAGCCATAAATTGATTTGTGCGATCGCTTTCTATTAAAAAAAGTGTTCCCTAAGCAAATTGTTCCCTTCGACTTCGCTCAGGGAACAATCTTTGGCTGAATTTCCATAATTGTTGTAAAACTTGAACAGCAGCCAATCTTAGATCAGCAAGCTCCCTGAGCCACAACAACGCTCCCTGAGCGAAGTCGAAGGGAGAAGTCGAAGTAAGTCGAAGGGAGAAGTCGAAGGGAGAAGTCGAAGTAAGTCGAAGGGAACATTCTAATTACTCTTAGTACCAACGCCATCGCAGAGGTGCTTGTCGCTCACATTGGGATTTGACAAATAACCACGTAGCCTAGCGCAACTAGCGATAATTAAATCATCTAAGTTATTTAGGTACGGCCAGAGTTTGACGGTATTGTCAGAACTAGCAGAAGCGATGGTCTTGCCATCGGGGCTAAATGCTACGCTAATGACCCCATCGCTATGCCCCTTGAGGGTGGAGATTTCTTTAACTGTAGCCGCATCCCAGAGTTTTACGGTATTGTCATCGCTATGCCCTTCCAAGCGGTTTCGCTCTAAGGTATTGTAAATTGCTCGCTTGAGTGCAACTATAGCTTGTTGGTTAGCCGTTTGTTCTAAATTGACATTTTTAATTGGTCTACCTAAAATTTGTCTACCTGACTGTCCGCTTCCATCTGTCGCTCAATGGCTATTCCCAACTTATATTCCTCTTTCCAATTCCGCAACTTTTGCCAATGGCGGATTAAGGCTTCGTGGACAACATCTAAAATTACATCCTGGGAATCCGGCTCATCCGTTTTGGTAATTAATCGTGCATCTTTATCGGCTAACTTCTCGCTCACCTGTTGCAAAAGTTTCAAACAATGATGGGAATTAACCAACTCGCCCAAACGCACGCGCCGCCGGACATCTGTGGTTTCTCCCATTTGCGTCAATTCTAGAAAAATCCGCCGCGCCACAGTTTTTTCTGTTGGTGAAAGACTTTCGTAAACTGCATCAGCGCGTTTTTGTAGCGTTCCTTCCACCCCGCCTAAATCCTCATAAGTTTTCAGGCTGAGAACCTCATCGCCTTGATTTCTCGACTCACGCCACAATTCTGTCAAGGTATATTGCAGCAAAGGCAAACTTCCGGGGTAATCCTCAACATCATTAATTAGTTGCTGTTTTAACCTTCCCTCTATGCCGAATCCTACCCAATCAGCCGGTTTAGTAATCGCTTCTTCAATTTCCTCACGGCTTAAGTGTTCGACGTTGATGTAAGGTTTATTAATTCTGCTGGCAAATTCGGGATATTCTCGCCATCTCCCCCGAAAATCCGATCGCATCCCTATGAAAATATAGAGGTTATCTGTACAGTCAATTAATTCTTGCAAACAGTCAAAGAATTCCTGACGCTGGCTGTCATCGCACATAGTAAAGCATTCTTCAAACTGGTCGATAATCAAGATGACTGGTGTATTTAACGCTTTTAACCCCTCGCCGATAAGCTGACAATTCAGGTCATGTGAAAAAGCTAACGCGAAACCTAACCCCCCAGCCCCCTTCCCTACAAGGGAAGGGGGAGAATTCAAAGCCTCTCTCCTCGCAGGAGAGAGGTTTGGAGAGAGGTTTTCGAGATCCTGTGAAAAGTCAGCGCCGTATTATATGCAACATCTTGCGTTGTCCCTGGATGGGAAAGATTCGGCAAGGAAACTGCCAAAGCCTCCTGTAAACTGTTAATAGGAGTTTCTTTAGGCGTAAACGGAGTAATATAAGTCCAAGCATTACTCCCTGGAATATCTTGCCCTAACTTCAGCTGGTAGAATAACCCAGCCCGTAACAGAGATGATTTTCCACTACCGGAAGCTCCTAATACAGCAATTAGGCGATGCTTATCTGTTACCTGTTTAATCAACTCCTGAGTTAGCGCACTCCGCCCATAAAAAACCTCAGCATCTTCCTTTGTCTCCTTAAAATACGACAAGGAACGATAAGGACAATTATCCTGAAAGCTTTTTTGAGAAAACTTAGTCGTCAGCAGAATTGCTCGTGTGGAATTGGCAATTAACGGACGCTGGACTGTATTCGGCGTTCGGCTGATAATGAAATCTGCCAATTTGTGGCTATTGATGATCCCATCTGGGTCATTTTCCGGGTTCAATCCTGCAAGTAACGCCTGTGTCAACAACCCCTGTGTGTGGAGAATTTCAACACCAGTTTCGTAGGAACGGGTTGCAGTAATAAAACAGTAGTCTTTATCTGTAGGAATAAAATTTAACAATTCACCGCCATAGCAGCAATCTAGCCAAACAACAACTCGTTTAGCCTGACTTCTTTGCAACTGCTCTCCCAACCAACTCAAAGATATACCATAGATTTCTTCATTAGGTAGAACATCACTGGTAGCTAGAAATACTTCTTCCTTCCCCGCCACAGTTTTGCACCACCCATGTCCTGAAAAGAAGAATAAGGCTGTTTCTGCGATGGGGTTAGGAAGAGGAGGATTGAAAAGATTAGCGATCGCCTCTCTCAAGTCTTGCACCTTTACCACCCCTTGGCGATCAATTTTACTTTCTCCCTTCTGGTTTAAAGTTCTAGGTAAACACTGAGCGCGAAAAGGTCTATAACCGTATTGTTCTAATTGTTAGGCAATTTTCTCTGCATCTTCTGCTGCTGCTGTTAGCGGCTTTAGGGTAGTGTACTCTGGGTAATAATTAATTCCAATAACTTGAGCAGCCCATTCCGATGCCATTTTTATTACCTGACTAACTATTAGAACTTTTTGTTGAACTGTAGGTAAAATCTGCACACAGCTTTAAGGTGATTTCTGACAAAGAACATACCTAGGTTGACGAGTTTCGACCCTTCGACAGGCTCAGGGCATCGCTTCGCTCAACTCTCGATTTCTTAGTTGGTTGAGCGAAGTCGAAACCAACGACAGCGGTAGATTTATTAACGGAAATCACCTAATACCTAATCCACAGCATTCTTTAGTTTCTACGGAAAATAACTAAAAAACCGTGCAATAAAATATATTTATTTACGCAAACAAAGGTATAATAAAAAAATTTCATTTAATAAAATATTCTTTCTAGACATATAAAATCAAAACCGAACATCAAATATCTGCTGCAATCATCTCACTTATAATTATATCTTATACTAGTCGTAGTGAGTTTGGTATAAAAACGTCTGTTCAAGAAATTTAGCGAGCAGTAAATGTCTAAAAGTTGGTGGATTCATGAGTTCTAGTTTCCCATCCACCAGTTCATAGCGACTATCAGTACCATCGTCATAAACGAGATATTCTTCAAAAGAGTATAGACGCTCTGTAGTTGTCTGTGTCATCGCGCTACTTTTAAATAAAGGATTTTTTTGAGGACTACCTCAAAAAATCATGAACCATTGGCTTGTAGTAGCGACAAGACGCTACTACCTCTATCAATAGACTATTCCACCGTTACAGATTTGGCCAAATTCCGGGGCTGATCGACATCCAAACCGCGACGGGCAGCAATGTGATAAGCCAATAATTGCAAAGGAACTACTGTCAAAATCGGAGAAAGTAATTCTTCTACATGAGAAACGGGAAGAATATCCTTAAAGATTTCTGCTGCTTCGCCATCATTGACGGGAGTCACGCCAATTAAGCGAGAATCTCTGGCTTTGGCTTCCTGGGCATTGGAAATAACTTTTTCGTAAACACTACCAGGTATTGCGATCGCAACTACTGGTACTTTCGCATCTAAAAGTGCGATCGGGCCGTGTTTCATCTCTCCAGCCGGATAACCTTCGGCGTGAATATAGCTAATTTCTTTTAACTTCAACGCCCCTTCTAAGGCAATGGGGAAGTTAATTCCTCTTCCTATAAAAATGAAATCTTGGGTTTCGGCGAATTCGTGGGCTAGCTGTTCGGTTAAACGTTCCTGAGTTTCCAAAGTTGCCTCAATTTCTTTAGGAATTTGCCGCAACCCGTGGATAATCTTTTCTAAAATATCTTTTGAAACCGTCTGACGACGAGCCGCTAAATCTAATGCCAAAGCATAAAATGCCATCAGTTGAGCAGTAAAAGTTTTTGTCGCCGCCACCCCAATTTCAATTCCCGCTAGAGTACTGATGACATGAGGCACTAGATGGCCAAGGCTGCTTTCGGGGCGATTAGTAATACCCAGTAGTCGCGCTTGATATTTAGGTTCTTTTCCCTGGCGACGTTCTTTTTCCATAGTCAAAGCTGCTAGAGTATCAGCAGTTTCACCCGATTGGGTAACGCCAACGATCAAAGTATTAGATGTTAAAGGCGATGGTGCATAGCGATACTCAGAAGCGTAATGTACCTGAGTAGAAATTCCTGCTAATTGTTCAAGTAAATATTTGCCGATTAATGCTGCGTGCCAACTTGTACCGCAGGCGACAATCTGAATTTGTTCTAAATCAGTGTATAAATCCGCAGATAAACCAAGATTGATTGGCGATTCGGTAGATTCGGCTGGATTAAAGTAAGCGTCTAAACTCGCTCTGACTACCCCCGGTTGCTCATGGATTTCTTTGAGCATGAAGTGTTTGAATCCCTGCTTTTCTACCATTGCAGGATTGAAGTTGAGCAGCCGGGGTTGTTTTTTCAACCTGTCGCCAGCAAAATTGTAAATCTCAACGCCTAAAGGTGTCAGGCGGGCAATTTCGCCATTTTCCAAAGGTAGCACTGCACGGGTGTAGGAAGCGATCGCTAGCGTGTCAGACGCACAAAAGAACTCCCCTTGCCCAAAACCAATTACCAAAGGCGCTTGCTGGCGAACAACAATCAATTCATCGGGGTAGTCAGCAGAAATAACTGCGATCGCAAATGCCCCTTGCAAGTGGTTAACTGCTTGGCGAATTGCTTCTAGGAAGGGGGATGAGGAAGATGAGGGGGGAAGATTCTTTAAAAATTCGGCTATAAGATGGGGAATTACTTCTGTATCGGTTTCAGAAAGAAACTTGTGTCCTTTTGCTTTGAGTTCCTCGCGTAAGTCGCGGTAATTTTCGATAATACCATTTTGCACCACCGCCACTCGCTTTGCCGTATCCATGTGGGGATGGGCATTGTACTCTTCTGGTTTACCATGAGTTGCCCAGCGAGTGTGACCAATACCAATTTGGGCAGGGGTTTCTATATGTTCCAGTTTAGAACGCAGGTTATGCAGTTTGCCCTTTGCCCGCACACAATTAACCTCACCTTCCCCAACAGTAGCGATTCCAGCAGAATCGTAACCCCTGTACTCTAGTTTTTCCAGCCCAGCCAATAAAATGTCTGTCGCCGCTTGAGTGCCTATATATCCAACGATTCCGCACATTGTTCACACCGCTTCTTTTTCAGGATGATTAGATCCAGTATAGTTGGTAGCACAAAGTAGACCTTTTGCAAATAAAAAAGGGAGTAAATTACTCCCTCTGCCACTAGGTATTTTTAAAGATGCTTTCTATTAAGAAACTTTAAAAGTTTTGAACACTGAGTTCTGAGTTCTGAGTTCCGTTAGCGTAGCTGGGCATAGCCCATGCTGAGAGAAGAATCAAGAAATTGTTTTTTTGATTTACTTCTTTTGCCTCAGGACTCAAGACCCAGAACTCAGCGAGAACTCTGAGCAAAGCAAAGGCTTGCGCCTCTCCCTTGTGTCCAAGGGAGACAAGACAACAGTTCTGGAAAAACAGTTGGGCACTAGACCGGCTTTGCGATCAGAAGTTCGGTGACTTAGCACTGAGCTTTTTAGTAAGCCAGACCCATACTGCGAGTTGTTTCAGCGCCCAGGTAAACCCGGATGCTCAAAAAGTCGGTGGGACAAGCGGTTTCGCAGCGCTTACAGCCCACGCAGTCTTCTGTACGGGGTGAAGAGGCAATTTGAGCAGCTTTACAGCCATCCCAAGGAACCATCTCTAGTACATCAGTAGGGCAAGCGCGGACGCATTGGGTGCAGCCAATGCAGGTATCGTAGATTTTTACGGTATGAGACATGGAAAAAACCGCTCCTTTCGAGGTGTTCTTCTCTGCGAAAGAATCATAATCAACGCATAGTTTACCGCAGTGATTGATAGGCCGTAATCAAAAGGCTACATAACTTCAAACAATGTAATGAGCACCCTTGATAAGTGGTTTTGCGCGATCGCCCCTATTGCTTTATTAATTAGCAACATCATAGGAGCGTATTTACCCCACTGGTATACCATAATGAGGTTGAATCGTAAAGACAAATGAAACAAAAGTCAATCTAAAAGACTAAATACATAAATTATCTATGCTATCTATTGATTGGCGACTATAGCAATCCTAAATTTAGTTGTGAAATCAATATAGCTTTCGGCTCCACAGGTTCATATTGAAGATGAGTTAGTCAAAGGTGTTTGGTGTGGCTTGTTAGTGCAGGGTTAGATCAAAATTAAAATCTCCTCTCAACGACTCTGTTTAGAACCACTAGAACCGGATCATGCCGAACTGCTTTTTAATGGATTACAAAGTGCAGTCTAACCAAGATAAATTTAAACACGAAGTACAGTACCGAAAATGCTAATATAGCGGTTCTCAATTGCATGGAACACAGCAATGCTTACTGGTGTCAACTTCAGCTAAAATTCCTTTAAAACCTCATTTCCAGCTTCTGGCTTCTGCCGCAAGTCTTGAGGCAGGGGCCCCCATTAAGCATTCCCAGTCTCTGACTGGGAACGAGAGATATATAAAAGCTGTATATTTGGCTTTTTAAATCCGGCAAACTCATAATTTTTACTTTTCCATATCAGAGGATTTCAGAAATCGCAAACTCATCAGTTATAGCAGCGATTTCTGTTGGAATTTTTGCCTCATTAAATATCAATTCCAGTTGTTCTTCCGAATGTTTGGCATCAGGCAATTTATCTTTTGTATACTCATTTTCTCGGATTTGCCGAGCAATAGTTTCTAGCAGCCAAAGTTGTTCTTCCACAGACAATGCACGGACGGAGCGCTCAATTTCTAGTAAATTTGGTGATATCATTTTGCCTCTGATTCTAAGCGGGACGTATTTTTCAAAGATATTATATTCAGTCTATCTGCAAAAGTATAGAGCATCGCAAATCCCCCATCATTTTCCCCAAGTTTATCTTTTCACAAATCATAAGAGATTGCTATAAATAACCAAAAGCCAGTTTGATGGCTTTTTAATTAGGTATTCGTGCTGAAGCAAAATGTACGCTAAACTGGCTACATGAATTACGAAACAGTTCGGAAACTCCTCATAGATCAGACAATCACAACCGAGGAAAACCCAGATGCGTTGTTGACGCGTATGAAACAGGGAAAACCACCGGTACCCGGTCAGATCACCTCGATTTTGTTGGCATTGAAAGTGGTGTTTGAAGCCCTCAAAGATGCAAAGAGCCTAGACCGAGAGCTGGCTTTGGCCCTTTATCAGTTAAGCATTAAGGCGCAACAGCTATTTGCCGCAGGGCATAAAGCCGGGGTTGATTGGCCGCCACTACTGAAGGAAGATTTGCTACGAATTTCCTTAGCATCTGAAAGTATCTTTTCGGGTACATGGCAAACCCTCGCTCCTATAGGGTTGGGGAAGTAGAACACCAATTCAGTAATCTTTAAACGAGAAGGGATGAGGGAGAATAATTAATGCCCCATGCCCCATTCCCAATGCCCATTATCGAATTTGCAGTTCACTTTCTAACTTGTCTCGGTCAGTTTTGAGCAAAATCGTCATTTGACCAGTAAAAGCTTTGCCAGTCTTGGGTTGGGCAATTTCCACCCAGTATACATAGCGATCGCCTACTCGTAATTCTCCCTTTAAAGCTTCCCGAATTGGAGTTTTGGCAAGACGCGTCGAGTTAACTACCTGTTCGTTAGGATACTGGTACACGACTTGGGCGCGATCGTAGTCTTGATAAATCTCCAAGCCATAAATCACCCGTAAGGATTCCTGAAGACGCGCAAATGACATGCCGTTAATGGCATCATACATGGCAATGCGCTCACTCCGAATTCTGCTACGGTCTTTGGAAAACTCCACCCTACCGGGAGGCAATACCGACGCTTGAAAAGTGAATCGTTGAGCAGCAGTATCAGTCTTTTGCACAAATAATTTCTCCCCACTCCTGGGCTGGAGTGTCGGATGTGCTTTAATCCAAGTGCCTACTTCCTCTGTACTTTGCCCTGGTAAAGCATTAGCTTGGGAATTCTCCAGTATTCCCATACACAGCCAGGGAACTAGAGAAACAGGCAAAATTAAAAAGTTAAGCAGAGATTTCTTGAGCATTTTTCTATTCACAACTTTTATGGTAATTTCCCTATTAGGGAGTAACCATAGTGTTCCCGTTTTTCAGCAAGATTATTTCAAGTGTAAACCCAACTTCAGACATCAGGGATCTTACTTATCAACGCTCTATCATAGAAAAACGCAAGACTTGAAACGGGAGAAGGAATTGATGGTAAAACTTTTATGAATCAGCTTTTAACACAGTTTAAGCAAGTAAAAAAAGTTTAGATTTGTCGGAGTTCCGCATTTAACCAAGTTGCAGATATGTGTCCTGAAAAGTTAGAAAAACTAATTCAGCAGCATGGTGAAGCTGCTAAATCCTACGCGAAAGAGGCTATCCAAATTGGCGATACATACATAATTCCAAACTTTGGTTTTGATCCAATAATGCAGAATTGTCTAGATTTACTACTAGGTCGCAGAAAAACCTGGAACCACGGAGTAGTTGATATTCGAGTTTTTACAAAACCTGAAGACTTTACACTATTTGATGGCGACGAAGAGACTACAGAAATCGAAATTATTGATTTATTGACACTTTGCCGAAATCTTTATCCAGATGACTATGATTATTCCTACTTACCTGAATGGTGGACTGAGGAAGATATGCAAGATGCAGCTGAAGTGCTTGAGCCGCTTGATTTTGCAATTTGGATGCAAGATACATTCCGTCCAGATGAGTCAGAAGAAGAATCACTTACTATATGGCTAAAATCTGTGCAACCTTGCTTAGGAGAGGAGATTATCTTCTATAAAATGGAAGATGATGATGATTCCAATTGTGGTTTTGCACCATACCTTTTTATAGGAGATCGTTGTCTTATAGTTGTTGCAAGATGTTGGCAGCTATAGACATCGCTAGACATCGCTAGTTCAAGCCTTAAAGACGAGGATCGTCTACAGGTGGATGCCAGCCTCCTTGTATCCATAACTGCCTAGATTCTTGGATAAATCCTTGGTTGTGAAATTCATCATTGATATCTAGTCGATAACAAGTTGCTCTACCTGTAGCACTTTTGCCAATAATCTTTAGTGCATCGCCTGTCCAGATGAAGTGATCTACCCACGCTTGCTGACGAGGATTGAATAGGGCGACTCCTTGCTGAGTTTGAGGATCAACGCCAGTTGTGAAGTTGTAACGACGCTCATTACAGCGACGACAAGCTAGAGCTAAGTTGTCATCTTCATCTGAGCCACCTAATGATTGTGGAATAAGATGATCGATTGTGAAACGATCTGAACTGGAGCGTTCTGGAGAGTGGCAATATTCACATAGATATTTAGCTCTTTCGCGCACAAACTGCCGAGTGCTATCTTTAACACCCACGACTGGCAATCAGTTTAGCGTTAACAAAAGTCAGGATGCGCTCTAGTTCAGCAATTCCAGCATATTCGGCTTCTTCTTCAGGAGTTAGCAATCCAGCTTTTCCTTTCTCAAGCAATTCTTCTAGACGAGCGTGTAACTCATCTGTGAACTTAGCAAGGTTAACATTATCAACTTTTTCGATGGTGATGCCAGAGCGTAGCCATGACGAGGGTTCAATCATCAATACTGGGGTAATGACTTGAGGAGTCATAGTGCTTTAGCCTAATTCTGTGGTGCTATATTTAGTCATTGTAGTGTGCAGGGCAAACGCATCTAAATTACTCTTGATCACAACGAAGGTTAAGAACCAACGAAAAAATCAGGATTTCGCGCTTGATTATTTTTTAAGCCCTAAAGCGATGCCTGCGGCGGGCGACGCCAACGCCTAAAATTTTCGCAATAAGTAAGAGTTAATGACATTAGTTTTAGCTCTATTGAGAATAGACTTTGCTTATTGACATGATGCGGCCGCCCTGGGTTCTTGTACCTCACTCAAGCGAGAACCGCTATATAAAGTCTTAAAAATTTCTGAATATAGCCTTTCCTAAGCAACTGAGGTAGACTAAAATCTTTTTTCCCAAAGTTACTAGCTTTGAAAAAGTACCTCACCAGGTCGGGAACCGCTATAAATAACTTTATTATTAGAAATTAGAGAATGTTTTCTCTAATTTTTAATTTTTAATTACTAGCGCTTTGCATAAATACCTGGGGCGTAAGCCTCAATCACTTTGCCAGTGCGAGTACAACTAATCATCAAATAGTCACAACTAGAGCATTGTGTTCGAGTTAATTGACTATCAGAAATGTAATAACGTTCTGCTTGGCAGCCACAATTTGGGCAGTAAATTTTTTGTACTGTCTGCATTTTAAAACCCCTGGTTGTAAATATTTTTTATTTGAGAAAACTGCTAGTGAAACTAGCAAAAATTTTGATTTGACCTAACTGAACAAACGGTCTTAATACTGGCTGATTATTTTAAACAAAATTTCAGATTTGAAACATTTACGATATCTTTGCATATTATCCTAGAATTTAGGTTATTTTACCCTCCTACTTTAGATATATAAATTATTTTTGAGTCGGATGCTACTTAGAGATTTACTGATCCCTATGACGAATGCCTTGAGAGAGGCTTATTTATAGTCATTCCAGACAAATACAAAAAAGCCATTCTTGTATTCAAAAATTAAATACCGAAAAATACTGTATATTTAGTAACAAAATATCTATCTTAAGATTTAGTTAACAAACTTTGGGGGTTTAAGTCCCCTGCCTCTATAGGCAGCACGTTTTGTGTCGGGGTTAAATCCCCGTTACAAAACGTAATTGCGAATTGCGAATTGTTTTAATATTTGCTAGCAAGATTTATGAGATTAAATTGTGGTGAGCTAATTTCATTAAAACTAGTGAACTTCTAAAGCAACGGCTTTTTTCGTTCGCAGCAGAACTTCGAGATCCGCTCAAAATTCTCTTGGCGTGTGATTTCTGCGCTATCGATTCAGTAATCAAAACTTACCCCCTCAACCCTTGTAGGGTTGGGAGACAGGTTCTTCCAGGATTACTGAATTGGTGTTCTAAAAAGGGATAAAATTGTCGATCAGGTTTTGGCTGTGCAAGAAGATTTTAGCAACGGGTTAGCAATGTAGTGTTTATAAGTATGGTAAAGCGTTCTTGAGTACAACTAATCAGCGATCGCCAAGTATTTATACGGTTGGAATTTGCGTAGGCGTAGACATCGCACCTCTAAATTTGTAGGTTAAAGGATGCTTTATTGATGAGGATATCGTTTTGAAATCTAAGTGTGACACTCCAGTATGGATTGATATCTGCTCTTTGAGATTCGTAATCAGTCAAATAAACATCTTGATCGTTCCACTGGTAAATCTTTTCATGTATTTGTCCATCAGGGGAATCGATATTGTTTTCATAAATCAAGATACCATCCCAGCCTAGAATGGAACGAACTTCATCATAAGACATGCCTGTAGATATAGAGTTATATAAATTTCCCCTGATTTCAGATGACAAATTTATCTGTTTAATCTGTATAGTCTCATTAGTATTTTGATTAAATACTTTGAACATAGAGTTTATAAAGAAGGTAGGCATCGGAGTAATAGAAAAAACTCTATGGGAATAAATAAGCGCAATCCATGCTAATAAAGCAACAGCTAAGAATATTGAATATTTCATAAAAAAAGGGTGGAATAACCACCCTACAATTTTCTCCAATAATATCAAGTAGGGTAATCACTAACGAATCCCTGCACTACTTTCGTGGGTGCTAGTATATGAATTCATAATAGTATTGATCGTACCCCATATTCTAGCTGTCCTCTCTTCATAAAAACTACCATTTAGTTCACCACCAGCATTCTGAACAGTAAATTTTTTAAAAAATTCTCCGACTTTACCATTGTTGTATTCGGTTTCAACCTTACCATCAATGTAAATATTATTAGACGAAGAGTTGTAATCTTGGGTGCGAGTTGAATTGGTTACATTATCGATGTTGAAATTAGTCTCTGTTCTGCTTTGCTGAATTGTCCACTGGTTCAAAACAAAAGTCTCACCTGCTAAAGCAGGACTAGCAAACCAAGTAGCAAGAATAGCTAAACCGAGAACTTTCTTCATTACTTTGTCCTCATTATAAATTAGTTAGCTTTGTCAGAGAAACTAATCTTGCAAAAGTAACTAAAAGAAGTGCTAAGGTAGATTAACCACCCTAGAATATTTTCAAATTGGATTAAGCACTATTAAGAATTAACGAACACCTGCGCTGGTTTCATGAGCATTAGTATATGAGTTTGTTGTAGTGTTGATACTACCACCAAGGTTAGTCCATTTAGTTTCACTATATTCACCATATAGCTCACTACCTGCTGTATTATTGGTAAATTTATCAAAGGAAATATCTACACCACCAGCAGGTGTGCTGATATCAATATCACCATCGACGTAATCCTTTTCAGCCCAAGAACTGTATTCTTCGTTCCGAGTTGAATAAGTCTTAGAATCAAGCATTAAATCAGTTGTTGTGTGGCTGTCGCTCCATGAATGTTCGCTACGCACAAATGTTTCACCAGCAAAAGCAGGAGTAGCTAAAAAGGTAGCAAGAATAGCCAAACCAAGAACTTTTTTCATGAGTTTGTCCTCGTTATGAATTAGTTGTCTTTTTCAGCCTCATTTTTAGGTAATTCTTGAGACTGAAACTTAGGAACTTTGTTAGGTTCATTTGTATTAGTTCTGTTTATAGCAACCCCTTTACAGACAGCAGAAATAGTAGGAAAGCTGTCGGGGGTTAGTTGAATACCAGCTTGATTTACTCTTTCAAGTTTTGAGGTTTCTGAACTTTTGCTGTTCGTTATTCATCACGAACTAATATTCTCAACGATCGCAAAAAAACGCGAGGGGGGTTTTGTGGGATTAAGTGGGAAATTGGCAAATATTAATATTCATAGAGCGAATATTGGATTAGCTCTAAATTAGAAGAGAAAAAGCAAAATTTTTAAAGCAATGATAATAAAAATTTAAAGATAAAATAAAGCTTAAATAAACTTTTTGAAAAGTTAGTCAATAGAAGCGATTTTTTTAAAGATCAAATAAACTTCATCATAAATTAGTTCATACCTTGTATCATTACAAATACTTAGATAAACAATATTTCAAATCATTTAAAGTTCATAAATTTTATATGAATCCTATTTGGCTTTTGACAAAACGTCCTAATCCTCTACCTCTCTTCTTTCGTGTTCCCTGTCTTCACGAGTAAGTTGATAGATCAAATCAGATTGCTATATAAACTATTAACAATTCAAAATTACCGTGCGCTTTGTCGCAGCCTCTCACGCCACTTGCTACAAGGGGCAATGCCCGACTTGTTCTCACAGTGTCTCCGACAGGAGAAGGAACTGCCGTGAGAACCCCCATAAGGCAGTAGCTCCCTTTGGGAGAAAGGGTCTTAAACCCTTTACTTTACGATAATTAAGCATCTACATCAAATTCATCAGATTAGTTTGACCTATGAACATCCAAGAGTTATTACAGCACTTTCGGCGGCTATGAGGTACATCCTCAAAGCTGAAAGCTATGATA
>JAHCSU010000541.1 GCA_023522315.1 Nostoc sp. CCCryo 231-06 | reverse complement strand
GCCAACAGCAAAAGCTTTTTCATCGACTTAGCCCAGGATTCTTGCTCAATTTCTTCTAAGGCTTTAAGCTCTCTGAGATGATGGGCATTGCACAAGGCGTGATTGACCGAATCTAGCTGATAGTAGGGATGCCAATGGTCGTGAACGACTACACCTTGGATTTCAGCTAATACTTCAATATCTTTACGTCGGTCTGCAACCCTATACCAGGAAAGTGTTTCGGTTGAAACTACGTGCAACCACTTGGTTTTACCTCCAATCCGAAATCCCGTCTCATCGAGATGTTTAACCCCTGCAAGTTTTACCTCGCTGGCAATCTTAGATACTACTGGTTCTATTACTTGAGCTAGTGCCAAAGTCGTATTTGCAATTGTCCCTGGTGTAATTCGACAACCAAATAAATCATCCAGCACCTGGCTCAATCTATCTTCTGGAATAAAATGTTGATGGTGCAGGTAAACTGCTACTGCTTTTATCCTAGCTCCATACTGTACTGGTGCTTTTGCTGATTCTGGAAAACTTCCTTGTAGTGTCGATTTACATTTGGGACATTCTTTGACCGCTACTTGATGTTCCGTAACGATTATTCGCGGGGACGGTATATCAAATACTTGTCGCTTGATGATTTTTTCTGGCGATACTTCGGATAAGCTAATCGGCATTTAAGCTGCATAATATAAATGCAGAGTCGATTAAAAGCAA
>JAHCSU010000540.1 GCA_023522315.1 Nostoc sp. CCCryo 231-06 | reverse complement strand
GGGGGATGAGGGTTTTTTCTTTTCATACTGAAATAACTACAGTTTTCAAGATGGAAGCGGTTTAGCAGTACTGAATACAATCTTTTAACGCCATCTGCAACTTAATATTACGTAACAAGTTCGTCAAACTTAAAAGGCTTATGCTAAGTACCCACGGGATACCTTTGCCACCTGGAGGGCTAACAGTAATTCTACCTCTGTTAGTAAATCTTTTTAACATGTCGGTGAATTGGGGAACAGTTCTCATGATGTTCTGATAACTTTCTATATCAGGGCAAATCATGATTAACATCATAATCCCACTATTAATTTTGAAATACCAATGGCAACTTGACAAAAAAATACGTGTGATGCGTAGATGCAGAGGGGCTTGTCGTCAGACATCGCTCGCTAAAAAAAAGTTTTTTTCGTTGCTTATTCGAGTTGTCTGAATAGTATTTCACTCAATTGAATTGTCAGATTGGAAGGCAAATAATCTGGATATAGGTAGGGCTGACTCATAAGATGTTTTGTACGTTTTAATAAATTAACAAGCTGAGGATTTAGCAGGATTAATATTACACAAAATTCAAATTTTCATAATTCTTGCTTTTGCGTAACAATCCACTGCAAATCTAACCACAATTTAGGATAAATTTTCTTAATCTGCGATTTGGGATCGTGTAACAAATTTGTAGCATTCACGCAAACAACTTCAACTAGACCCAGATATTCTGCCACTTCTATCAGTAATTTTTTTTCTGCTACTACAGCAGCAATCAGTCTGTCAGGACAGTAAATCCTTATATATTTGGCATGAGGGATACATGCTCCTTTTGATTTAGAATTTAGCACTTTTATGTAGCAGGACTGTAGTAATTTCCACGCTCTTGGGTGATCTTGCTCAATAATAAGGTTAAATTGTTGGGCTAAGTCTTCTTCGGTAATCATTGCTCTCTCCATTATTATGCTAAAAACTGTAATTTCATCTCATATATGCACAGTAAAGTTGACACAGCATTGCTAATGCTGTGTAAATTTTTGTCTGAGTAAAATTAACAATTTTTAGTTTGGGTAAAATTTACCTATGCGGCAGAATTTGTTGGTAATTTTTCTACGGTTCTTGTTACTTTCCTATCAAGAATCAAAGCTGAAACCAATTACTAAAACTGTATCAATCGCTGCTTTATAGCAAATTATTTTGTATAAAGCGAAGCTACTGAAAAAAGAATTAAGCAGCCAGAATAACTCTTGTGCAAGAGTTATTTTCAGGTAAATAGACTACGCTGTAAGGGCACAGCAATGCTGTGTCCCTACGATCAATTGATTTAGATGGGCTAAAACAGATTAACGACACACTAGGTCACGACATAGGAGATAGCTTGATTGTTGATGCTGGTCGATTACTCAAGCAAAGTTTTCGGAACTCGGATATTGTCGCCCGCTTGCGTGGAGATGAGTTTATTGTTTTCATCTCCAGCTACTTTTTGGATGCTGATAGTATCCAAGCGTGTTTGCAAGCAAATATTGCCAACTTTAATCAACAGCAAAACCGTAGCTATGAACTTGTACCGCATGTGAATGGGAACCGCTATAAGAGGAGCGCTGATGAAAATCGATATTCGTTATAGAACAGCAGGTGTTAGCTGAAATTGCCTCCAAAGTGCTAATTTACCACTTGGCTGCCATGACTGCGGGGGTCGTCTTGATTAGCCGTTGGTGCTACTGGGGCTGAAAATTTGGAAACTTTCCCGCTAGCTTGAGCATAGGGAAGAGATGAACCAGTAACCAAAGCTTCTAAGTTGCTAGCCATAATCGTGCGGGGTTGATCACCGATCGCTTGGGCGATGGTTTCCCCTTGCTGACTCAAAAATACAAAATGGGGAATCCCATCTACCCGATATTTCAACATCTCTGGTAGCCACTTGGTATTATCCACATTCAGCATCACAAAATTCATCTTGTCAGCATACTCTGTTTCTAGTTGAGTGATATCTGGTGCCATTTTCTGGCAGACAGTACACCAATCAGCATAAAACTCTACTAGAGATGGTTGGCCGTTGCTAACGGCTACATCTAGCGGTGTGGACGAATCGCTTAACTTGGCTAGGGTTGCCGAGGTTGTTTCAGTTCGCAAGCCTAAGACGAGGGCAACGCTAAGAGCGATCGCTACCATTACAATTAAAAAGTTTCTCAAACGCTTCCCTAAGTTGGATTCAGGCTTATCGGGAGAATTAACAGGTGAATCAGTACTCATAACAAAATTATTAAAACTTATTAAGCAATTTCTTCTTCAGTTTAGCTGACTCCAGCCGCTCTTAAATACGTAATTTAATCTTCAAAATGGGTATTACAAATAAATACTTTAGATGAAATAGGTTTTAAAGGAAGTCATCATGACATTATCAACATCTGGTGTTCGTGTGTCATTCTCCTCAAGTAGTATTTTTCCTATTTAACGACCTAGCCAAGTCTTGATGATGTCAAGAAGACTGGAACCACCCCAAATTAATGCCAATAGTATGGAAGTAGTTAAAACTGCCCCCAGTACACACATAACTAAACCACCCAGGCTAATAGCACCATCATCTTCCAATAAGCCAAAGCTAGTTACAAAAATCCCCATTGCTGGTAGGGTATTAGTTCCTGGAATCGGAATCATCATAGAAATTGCCATCAAGGCGATCGCTATTCCAATGGTCACTCTACCTGCTAAAGTAGTACAGATATACCTCAGACGAGGACGAGCGATCGCTTCAATTCTTTTTAACCAAGGAATCCCTGCCTTCAAAAACCCCTGAACTGTGGTGAGTTGGATAGGATGATTCATCATCCGCTTGGGTAGCCATAGGCTTTTGGCACCAGCAATTAGCTGTATAGCTAATAGAAAAATCAGGATACCGAAGGGGACTGAGTATCCGGGTGCTGGGACTGGCAAAGCGGAAGGTATAGACAGGATAACCAGCAAAAAGCCAAAAACTCTTTCTTTTGCTAACAGAAGAATATCTGCCAAAGTTACTTTTGAGGGCCGTTCTTCATCAAAAAAATAGCGTTCTAATTCGTTAGATAGTCTAGCCATATATTACCAATATTCCGCAAAATTAAGTAATTGAAGAAGAATTCAGAAGTCAGAATTCAGGAGTCAGAATCAAGACGCTCTCT
>JAHCSU010000539.1 GCA_023522315.1 Nostoc sp. CCCryo 231-06 | reverse complement strand
AATGGGGACTGTCAGTTTTGATGCAATATCGACGGGATACTTGGGTTGAAGTTCGGTAGCATCGCCCACAAGTCGTCCATACCAAGCTACACCTGCCTTCACCTTGGGATTGTGTGCTGCGTATAACCAGGTAATGCGGCCGCCCCAGCAGAAGCCTGTAATCCCCAATTTATTCGCATTACCTTTAGCTGATTTCACAGCCCAGTTTACCGTCGCATCGAGATCGGATAACACTTGGGCATCTGGTACTTTGGCGACAATTGGGCGAATTTCGTCTATGTTGCTTAACTTAGTGACATCGCCTTGACGGATAAATAATTCGGGTGCGATCGCTAAATACCCCAACTGAGCAAAGCGACGAGTCACATCCTGAATATGCTCATGTACACCAAATATTTCCTGGAATACCAGAACAATTGGGAAATTTTCACCAGTGACAGGTACTGCTCTATAAGCAGGAATTTCCCCATCTTTGACGGGAATTTTCACAGTACCAGCTACTAAACCCTTAGCATTGGTGCTGATGACTCCGGCAGAAATGGGTTGCACCGCCAGAGCAAAACCCGTCGCCAAGGTGGCAGTTGCAATAAATTTGCGGCGTGTTATTTCTTTCATTATCTATACCTTA
>JAHCSU010000054.1 GCA_023522315.1 Nostoc sp. CCCryo 231-06 | reverse complement strand
TATTCAGTTTGCTTATAGGATTTGCCACAATGTGGACAAAATTTAAACTTGAGCGTATCTCGTCTTTCTTATGCAACAGCTTACTCTACACTGAAGAACGCAGTTAAAAACATTCCAGAGTTAGAGGATGTTGGTTTTCACCATCTGAGACACACTTTTGCATCCCAAAGGGTGGGAGTTATGGGAATTGAGGAACTTCGTGCTTTGATGGGACATGAAAAAATTCAAACTACTCTTCGCTACTCTAAAGTTACTTCACAACGGGCGCAAGAAGTAGCACTTTATGCTTTTGAAAAAATTCCGTCTTTAGGGCAATAACTTATCAGTATACATTTAATTTGTATATTACTGCGTCATGATAATTATCATGATTAGAAACTTATCAATAGAATAGACAATACTCTTGATTGTCAAAATATGGCTTGACAGTATATTTAGTAAAAATTTACACATAGCTCTCAAGTAGACTAGAGATAACACTTAATACAATTCGCCACCACGAGCGAAAATTTCTATCACTTCACTTCTGGTTACTTGATTCTTCTCAGCTATTTCTAATAGTTTTTCCCATGCTTCATCGGTTAGGCGAATCGACCTTAACCGCTTGGGTGAATCTCCATAATCTGTTTCAAATTTACCATCTGGTGTACGTGGTCGTCTTTGAGACTTTTGTCTAGTGCCTGAGTATTGATCCATTATTCCAAGTTATACACGGCAGTCTTAGCTTATCATGTATATACATGGCTAAAGATTTGATTTCCCAAGATTTTTTTCTTATCCCGGTTTTCTGTTCCGTTGATACTCACACCCCTAGACGGTGTATCTATGGTTTCCGGTGCAGGCAGTAGTGGTACAACCCATAACCCGTCGATAAAATCGTAAACCATCAGCGACACGAAACCCATGAACACTATTTCGATAGCTGTAGTGAGAATATTTTGAATATCCATTGTTTTCTCCTGAAGATCGACAGTTTTTCATCAGGTTTCCGCGAAGCGATCTTTAAGAAATTAAACTATCAAGTAGTCGCACAAAATTAAATATATAGTATTAATGTACTAAAATATTGCTTTGAGTTTAGTTTTTTCAGTATGAGCGAAAACCCCCAAACAGAATATGATTCGCCGTGGAAACAGATACTACAACTGTATTTTGAAGATTTCATGTTGTTTTTCTTCCCCCAAGCGCATGAGCAAATAGATTGGACACGACAGCCTGAGTTCTTGGATCAGGAATTAGAGCAAGTGGTTCGTGATGCCGAACTGGGGAAGCATCTGGCAGATAAGCTCGTAAAAATCTATCTGAAAGATGGTTCAGAAACCTGGGTATTGATTCATGTGGAAATCCAATCCCAGGAAGAGTCGAACTTTGGTAGAAGAATGTACACCTACAACTACCGAATTTATGACAGATATAAGCGCCCAGTAGTATCTTTAGCAGTGTTAGGTGATGAACGTGCCAACTGGCGACCATCTCAGTTTGGCTACGAATTGTTTGGGTGTAGAGTAAATTTCCAGTTCCCGGTGATTAAGTTGGTGGACTACCAACAAAGGCGGTCGGAATTGGAAGTTAGCCGTAACCCCTTTGCTCTGGTTGTGATGGCACACCTAGCAGCATTACAAACGCGCGATGATAGGTTACAACGCAAGCAACAGAAACTAAACTTAGTGCGGAAATTGTACCAGCAAGGATTTGAACGTGAAGATGTTCTAAACTTGTTAGCTTTTGTAGACTGGATGCTAACGTTACCATTAGATTTAGAAGCAGAATTTAAAACAGAAGTAGAACAATTGGAGACAGAGCAGAGTATGCAGTACGTAACGAGTTTTGAGCGAATTGCTCGAAGGGAAGCTTTATTAGAAGGAATTGAAGTAGGTTTAAAACTGAAATTTGGTACGGATGGGTCAAGCCTATTACCAGAAATTTCAACAATTGAGGGTGTGGAGCAATTGAGAGCAGTTCTTACAGGACTGGAAGCAGCCAGCACAATTGAAGAATTGCGCCAAATTTACCAGTCACCCACAACAGACACGCAACCAGAAGTTTAGCCAGGCGCCACCAGCCAATCGCACACCACAGATTTACACCCACAACAGACACGCAACCAGAAGTTTAGCCACTTGCCCAGATATGCATTCGGTGTAAGGCTCACCATCAGCAACGCCGACAGTCTCACCAAGCTGGGAAAGTAGCTGTTGGTAGAACTTGCCAGCACTGTTTAGGTTACAAAATTCTGTAGATGTGATCGCTCCTCTACCCTCCCACAATCCCCTACCGACAGCCTTTCCTTTCACCTCCAAGGTCATCTCTTTTGGGCTAGCGAGTCACCAATGACCATGAAAATTGCAAATCCCTCAAAGCGTGGTCTAGAGAGGGATTTTTGGGTATTGGGTATTGGGTGTTAGGGATTGGGTTGCTAGTTTAAATTATTTGCTTTCTCAACTGCAACATTAACTCTTCAAAGGTAATACTACCGTCTTTGTCTGAATCATAATTTACTAGCAATTCTTGGGGACTAGTGCTATTTGTTTCTGATGAAATGATTGCACTTAAGCCAGGACTTAAAAAAAGATCATTAATGGAGATTTTGCCGTCTTGATCGGTATCTAAGGTGTTAAAAAGAGATTGAAGCTCTTGCTCGGTTGTCATAAGTTTCTATCTGAAGAACCGTTTTTCAATTTAATATCTCATTAATCTGTGATTAATCTCTCAAAATTAAATAAACTTGTATCAAAAGATATAGAAATGGCTATCGCTGGGGCTTAGATTGGTTAGATTGGGTGTACGTTCTGGGCTTAAGCGATTCTTCGAGAACACCGCAGGCATCGCAGAACTTTTTGTGTACTGAGTGTATCTTAAGTTGCCAAGGATGTGATAGCATATCTTGAACAAATTTAAATAGCGTAACCTTTCCATGAATCAAGTTCGACTCCCCAAAGTTAGCGTCGCCGTGATTGGTTTGGTAGTTGCAAGCGTATTTCATACTACTCCCGTGCTGGGAGCTATTCTAACTAGACAAGAATTTTCAGGTGATTTTACCTTAGTCGATGCTACTAGCCCATTCCTTACAAACTTTTTGCCAGAAGAGAGCGAATATTCAGGATTTGTGGTTTACTCAAAGTCCGGGACTTTGAGCGATTGGGAGCTTAACGTCAACAATCTAGACCTGAATTTGAAGAGAGGCTCTACTAATGGGGGTAACTTAACCCCGGATGTCGATTTTGAGCTTGATTCTAGGTCGAATTGGAATTTAGTAGTTGATTTTGGCATTGCTTTTGATGCTCCAAGATATACCTTAGAAAGAAGTTCAAGCTCTGAAATTACCTTAACGGGTGAAGTGGGACGGGCAGGAACATACATCTATCAAGATTCTGCTGCCAATATTACCCTGAGTTCTTCATCTACATCAGTAAGAGAACCCACTTCCCTACTAGGTCTATTGTTTGGAGTTGGTGCAATTGCTGTCTCTAAAAAAGCTGGTGAGACGAAATCGGAAGCATGAATTACTCAACTCTTTACCAAAGCTTTCTCGATTTACACCACCGCCAGCCAATCGCACACCACAGACGTACACCCGCCTCCAAACTTAACCCAAAGAAGAGCCACTGCCCCAAATACCCATTCCAGTAAGGCTCACCATCAGCAACACCCATAGCCTTGCCAAAGGAGGAGACTAGCTGCTAGCTGCTCCTGGATGCTGACTACTGATTTACGCAGCTACTAACTTTCGGCTTTCTGCAACTGGCGTATACTCCCGTAACACTTCCCAATCTCCGGGGGTCAGCATTTCAAAGGGTCGGTCTAGCATTTCTTCGTAGTCAGCCGCTTCTGAATGGGGTATGTTGTCCACCATCGACAGCCACCACACGGCATCCATTGCCGAGTCACAGGGTATTTGCTGACACTCTCCAGTAGGCATCACCCACCAAGTACCGTCAGTGCATCCCACTTTGCCCAGTTTCACGTCGCTGTGGTAAATCCCATCGTCCAAGATTTCAAAGCCGTACTTCTCACATTCATTGAAAATCTGCGCCATAATTTCATTGCCAGTCGTGCAGGGTTCCTCGAATGGCTCTTGCACCGGCAGCGTACCTTGCTGGTATTGTTGCTTGACGTAGCTGTGACATCTGGCTGATGTGGTGTCTCGGAAAATCTCTTTGTCGTTGATGATTACGCGCCAGTAGAGGTTTTCGTAGTTGTCATGGTCGTAAAAGATGCTGGCTACCAGTTCCCGATTAACGAACGCTTCCTGGTCATAAAATGAGAGTTCTGAAATTTGGGGGACTTCTGGTACTTCAGCCTGCGGCAATTCGCAATTCGCAGTTCGCAGTTCGCAATTATTTATGTCATGAGGTGATTGATGGATCAAAGACCCAAACTCTTGACTTTCAGGTATGGGATGTAATTGCGAATTGCGACTTGCGAATTGCGAATTGTTCAAAGTACCGTCCTTATGATGCCATTCAATGAAGCGCTGACATCTGGCAACTGTGGTGTCGCGGAACTTCTCTTCACCGTTGACCATAACTAGCCAAGGTTGGGTAACGAATTCGTTGTGGTCGTAGGCGATGTAGGCGATGAGTTGTTTGCCTGCGTAGATTTCGTAGTGGTTGGAGTTGATTTCAACCGTTTTCAGTGGTTCGGGAGCGATCGCTTGGGCTTGAGCGGTGATGAACCCGTCGAGTTCTGCTTGGGCTGTGGTTTGTTCGTCCGGGGTAGCAGGGGCAAGTTTCTGAATCTTGCTGGCTTGATATTCAGCGATAGCAGTAATCCAAGAATCCTTACAGCGTTTGTCGCTCACCTCAACTGTGCAGACAATTTGGCTGTAGATTTCCTTGAGCCGAGCAATGGATTTGTGTTGCAGGTATTGTTGGCTATAAGTCGGATGTGTCATGATTGATCAGTTCCTAAAAGAACGGAAAGCGCTTCAGATTCGCAG
>JAHCSU010000538.1 GCA_023522315.1 Nostoc sp. CCCryo 231-06 | reverse complement strand
ATAGGAAAGGGATGTGGGTAAAATTGGGCTTCATAATAGCCGGAAGTGCTGTAATTGATGTGCATGAGTGCCTTCATTATTCATAACTTGTTCTAGTACTGCTTCCCTAATATTTACAAATACTTCACTAGCTCTGTCTCGTGGACGCGACAATCTTACAGGTAAATCTAAGGCAACCTGTCCTTCTTCAATTACTATTACTCTGTCTGCTAGCGCCACAGCTTCTTCTACATCATGGGTGACTAAAAACGCCGTAAAGCCTCTCTGTTGCCACAAATCTTCAATTAAATATTGCATTTCTAGGCGAGTTAATGCATCCAATGCTCCTAAAGGCTCATCAAGTAGTAATAGTTGTGGTTGACTCACCAAGGCTCTGGCCAATGCTACTCGTTGTCGTTGCCCTCCAGATAACACGTAAGGCCATTCACCAGCTCTATCTTTGAGTCCTACTTGTTCTAATACCCACGCAGCTTTTGCACGCCAATTCTCTTGCAAACCCAGACCCACATTATCTATCACACGTTTCCAAGGTAGTAAGCGGGGGTCTTGAAACATCACTCTTACAGAATGACTGAGCTTACGTAGCGGTTCTCCATCTAGCAATATGCCGCCTGTCGTGGGTTTATCTAACCCTGATACAAGGCGTAGTAAAGTACTTTTACCGCAACCACTGCGCCCTACAATAGCAATAAACTCTCCTGGTGCTACTTCTAGATTTAATGAGTTTAAGACAGTTTTATTTCCAAAAACTTTGCTTAAACCCAAAATTGTAAGTTGTGAACCTTGTATATTTGAAACCATTTTGATTTTTCCTTTTTTTAGAGATTATTGAGCGATTCAGTTATTGAGTATTTGGATTTTTTACCCAGCAGATGTGTAAGTTGGATTCCATGATAAAAACTTATTTTCTAGAGCTTTAGCGATAGAGTTTGCTAGTTTACCTAGTAATGCATAGATAACAATACTTAACACCACAACATCCGTTTGCATAAACTCACGGGCGTTCATTGCCATATAACCAATGCCGGAATCGGCTGCAATTTGTTCAGCAACAATCAACGACAGCCACATAATACCCAAGGAAAATCTGACACCAATTAAAATCGAAGATAAAGCTCCTGGAAAAACGATTTGCCACAAGAGTTGAGATGTTTTTAAACCATAAACTCTGCCCATTTCAATAAGTTCAGGATCTACACTACGAATTCCATGATAGGTATTAAGATAAATTGGGAAAAATACACCTATAGAAACTAAAAACAATCTAGCTTGATCACCAATCCCAAACCATAAAATTACTAGGGGAATTAATGCCAAGTTGGGAATAGTACGCAGCATTTGCAAGGAACTATCTAACAATTGTTCTCCAATGCGAGAAAACCCAGTAAGTAATCCTAAAATAAAGCCAATTCCGCCGCCAACTACAAAACCAGATATAGCGCGTGCAGCACTGATTCCCATGTGTTGGAAAAGCTCTCCAGTTGAGGCTAACTTAAATGCTGTAAAAACTACGCTACTAGGTGCTGGAAGAATTCTGCTGGAGAGTAAACCAGTTCTGGAAGAAATCTCCCAGAGCAGGAGTACGGTAAAAGGAACTATCCAAGGGATGATTTTATCAGAGAATTTGTTGTTGAGTAGTGTTTCTAGGGATTTTTCGCTGCTTTTAGTCTTTTTCAGAGTAATAGTCATAAGCTACCAATTAGTTGTTTTATGAAGTTCTCATTAACGCCTATTTCGTCAATAGGACTGAATAGGTTTGATGTTATGTATGTTTGTTTTACTGAGACAGGGAAAGAAAGCAAGGAGAACAAAATCGAAAAATTACCTTGCCGTTTGAGTATTTCTTTTTAAGCTACTATATATCGAGAGAATTACCGTAGATTAAAGATAATCTTACACGAAATTATGTAAAAAGCAACCCCAACTAAACTTTTGGCACGAACCGAGTATTAGCGAGCCTACCTATTTTCTATATCGAAGAGGCTTCCAATTCAAAAAATCTCCAATTTGTAGGGATTTAGGACTGATAGTGCGTCATGGACTATCAGTCCTGAAATAACGGTGGGTTAGCGACAGAATAACCCACCCCACATCTATGTGATAATCCCTAAAACCTGTAGACAGTACGAATCCATGCAAATAAACTATCAGGATTATTGGCATTTGAATCTGGTGCAGTCACCCAGATAAAACCAGGCGTAATATCAATCCTATCAGTGATTTTATATTGATAGAATCCTTCAATATGCAAGGAAGTATCTTTATCTGCTTGTCCTAAGCCTGCTCCCAAGTCTACATTACTGCTGAGACGGGTAAGTTTTGGTGCCATACCCACAAACAATCCTCCTAAACTTCCTTTCTTCCCAAGATCCGGGAAAGCCAGTCCTACCGCCCAATCCATAGCATTACCATCGCCACGCCCTAAATAGCGGTGTGCGCCATAACTTACCCAACCATTGATAGCAAACTTGGGACTAAATTGATAGAAAGCTTGTACACCATAAAGATTAGCTACAGTTCCTGTTCCAGCCACGGTGCTATTAACCAGGTTGCTCCCTGCTGCTGATCCAAAGTTTGTTCCACTTAAACCTCTGGCGTTAGGTGGACTATAAGTATTGACGTAAGTTAGAGCCGCGCGAAAATTCTTCTGAGGACTGGTATATAGTATCTGTCCTAAAGCTAAATATCGGCCTGTAAAGAAGCCATTGTTGTCTCCAGGGTTATTGGCGTTAGGTGCGCTATAAGCTAATCCCAACTGGAACTGTTCATTTAATCTGTGGAGTACCGCTATTCCGCCACCACTATCTCCATATTGATAGACTAAAGCTCGTCGTGAGAATCGGGAAATCCCATTAGAACCAGTTGCTAAATTACTTTCAAAGTATGGGTTAATCGGAACAGTAAAACCTAGCTCATTAGCTCCATCGGATAAAGCATAAATGTTGAGTTGGGTGTTTGAAGCCAGTGGAAACCGATAACGCAGACCACTAAGAGAAAAATCGTTGCGTGGTCTTGTAATATTAGCGTTATCAGCCGTTCTGCCATCAAAAGTACCTAATAATCCAGCTCTTGTTTGTCCCAATGATTCAATACTTCCACCCCCCATTGTTATGCCTAGTGAATCTTTACCTGTAAAGCTGGCATTCAATCGCAAAGTTACTGCATCTTGCAGTGTTACTACGCGGGGAGCTGGCCTTCCAGTTACAACATTATTACCGGCTAGAAGTGAGCCAAGGACAAACTGCACTCGACCTGTGAGTTTAACTGTAGTAGAAAATTGTTGTGATTCAATGACTCCCAGTTTTGCCTCTGCTGCATCAACTCGTCCTTGCAGTGCAGTCAATTCTGTGGAAAATTCCTCTCTTAGCTTCTTGATTGTGTCTAAGTCTTCTTGTTTAACTAAGTCGGCTGTAGAACTGGCGATTATTTGATTGATTCGGTCTAAAGCAGTATTTAGACCAGCTGCAAATTCATAGCGTGTCAGGGCGCGATCGCCTTTGAATGTCCCATCTGTATAACCTGCGATCGCACCATAGCGTTCCACTAAAGATTGCAATGCTTGAAATGCCCAATCTGTAGGCTGAACATCTGATAATTCAGAAACAGAATTAACTTGCGCTAGGGAGTCATCTTGCTCTGTGGAAGTCTCCTGAGAAAGTAGGCTTGCTTCTTGGAATAGTAAATAGTCTGGTGTTTCAGTTACTTCTAGGTTGGCAGTTTGATTCGATTCAGGCTGAGTTGCAATACTTGGCGAAAGTTCCTCAACCCCTGATTTTAGCTCGGATAAGTCCGGTGCTTTAGCAGCAAGTGCGGCTGAAGAAAGGATAAAAAATACATTAAAAAGGCCTGGGATAACTAGCCCATAATTCCACAAAACTTTAAACATTGGCTATTGAGTTATGCACAGAAAATTAATAAATCTTTGCTTGCTAGCACCCCACAGGATTTTCACATCCAGATTACACACCTTTGTACAGACAAAGATTTTTCAGATAGATTGCATTGAGCAGAGGTTTCTTTATGAACACCTTTTGGCAAAGAGTAAATGGTGTTAAAAGATTACACACCAAAGAAGATAAGAGAGGCGAAAAGTGGGATGCTCTCTTGAGAAGAAAGAATTTGAATTAGCCTAATTTTCGGCTGTCAGTAAAATACTAAAAGCTTATCGAGATTTAGTAGTTTTACTGTTCACATTGGATATTTGCATAAAAAATGAAAAAAACAAGCCTCTTAAGATATATTTTTCTTTTTGAAAAATATTAGCAAACTTGTATTAAGCAGTACTTGCCTTTTTCTCGTAAATGTGAAAGACTCTGTTAAATACACAAACTACGGTAAATCAATCAAGTTGTAGTATTTTGTAGGGAATAGACTACAGCATTTCAATTTATCGGCTGACTACTCAGCCAGAGCTACAAAAAAATATTGATAGGGCAAAGATTAATCTTGTACCTGATGCAAGTAGTAGTGAAACGCCCTATCAATGTTCTAAATGGTTCAAACAAACTTGGTAAGAACCTCGGCATTCTCATACTACAAGTCCTCCTTTATAGATTCGTTCTGTCAACAAAGACTAGGGAAATATTCAGAATAATTTTCCCAATGCCTAATCCCCAATCCCTGAATAGAAATTCAGTAAACCAAAAAACCAACTTATGACCCAACTGAAAACACTTCCTACCTACGACCCAACATTATTTGAGGGTGCTGCCGAGGTTTACGCTCAACACAGAACTAAATACCCACCTGCTGTATTCGACAAACTAACCGAAATTTTTCATCTTAATGGTCAGGGGCGGCTGCTTGATTTGGGTACTGGGCCAGGTTTAATTGCCATTCCCCTCAGTACTAAATTTCAGGAAGTAGTTGCTATTGATCCCGATCCAGAAATGCTCAAAGAAGCGCAACGCCAAGCAGCAACCGTAGGAGCAAATAATATTAGTTGGCTAGAACAAGGCGCAGAACTGATTAACCCTAGTTTAGGGGTATTTAAACTAGCTACCATTGGCAGAGCCTTTCACTGGATGGAACGCGAACTCGTACTAGAACGCCTTTATGAATTGCTGGCAGATGATGGTGCGATCGCACTGCTCAATACAGGTGATAATCCTTGGATAAGTTCTTTACCCTGCAAACAAGCTGCTATTAAAGTAGTGAAAAAATGGTTAGGTGAAGAACGACGAACTGGACAAAGAGGACAAGGTACTCGTAAACCGGTTGATCCTCCCCATGAAGCTGTAATTGCCAATTCAAAATTTGCTCGCCAAGAAGTTTATGAAGTGCCATTTGAAAAAGCCTGGACAGTCTCCAGCTATCTTGGCTACTTGTACACCACAGCCTTCTCTTTGAAAATTTTCTATGGCGATAAAGCCGAAGCATTTGAAGCAGATATCAAAGAAGCATTACTAGCAGTTGAGCCTTCTGGACACTTTACAGAAGAACTGACAGCAACAATCGAAGTCGTTTGGAAGCATTAATTTGGATGCTATTTAGCTATACACAAAAAAGCAGATGAGTAAAACACGCAAGTTTCGTTTAGGTGCATTCATTCAAGCCACTGGACATCATGTTTCTGCCTGGCGACATCCAGATGCACAGATAGACGCTGGATTCAATTTTGAGCATTACAAAGAAATTACCCAGACTGCCCAACGCGGCTTGTTCGATGCAGTTTTTCTGGCGGACAGTCCAGGAGTTTGGGGTGGCGATCCTCAAACGCAAAGACGTAATGGTAAACTTGTCCATTTCGAGCCAGTCACACTCTTTTCGGCCTTGTCCTCTGTAACCCAAAATATTGGCTTTATAGGAATAGCCTCGACTACCTACGAAGAACCCTACACCCTGGCACGGAAGTTTGCTTCTTTGGATCACTTGAGTAAAGGCCGGGCGGGGTGGAATGTAGTCACCACAGGTAACGAGAATGCCGCACTAAATTTCGGTCTTGAGCATCACCCGGAACATAGTCAGCGTTATGAACGTGCTAAAGAGTTTATGGAAGTGGTGAAAGGATTGTGGGACAGTTGGGAAGATGATGCTTTCATCCGTGACAGAGAATCTGGTATCTATTTCGAGCCGGACAAACTGCACGTACTCAACCACAAGGGTAAACATTTTTCTGTCAAAGGCCCCTTGAACGTCGGTCGTCCGCCCCAAGGCTACCCAGTAATTGTACAGGCTGGAGCCTCTGAAGCCGGACGGGATTTAGCTGCACGTACTGCTGAGGTGATTTTTACTGCCAATCAAACTCTAGCTGATGCCCAGGAATTTTACGCTGATGTCAAAGGTCGGTTGGCGAAATATGGACGCTCTCCAGACGATCTGAAAATCATGCCTGGGGCTTTCCCAATTATTGGTCGGACTGAAGAAGAAGCTCAAGAGAAATACGAATTTCTGCAATCGTTGATTCATCCTGATGTAGCTTGGGGTATTTTAAAGAACTATTACAAGGGTGTGGATCTATCCAAGTATTCTCTAGATGATCTAGCTCCTGAACTGCCCAGTGACACTAACAATAACAAGAGTCGTCTGAAACTAGTTAGAGATTTGGCTACTCGTGGGACTCTGACGCTGCGTCAGTTGTATCTGTCTCTAGCTACTGCACGAGGTCATCGCACTATACTTGGTACTCCCGAAAGTATTGCCGATCAACTAGAAGAATGGTTCAACAACGGTGCAGCAGATGGTTTTAATATCATGCCACCAATCCTGCCCACAGGATTAGATGACTTCGTGAACTTGGTCGTTCCCATCTTGCAGAAACGCGGACTGTTCCGTACTGAATATGAAGGTAGTCTTGCGGGGGGACAAAAAGGGCTAGGATGCAGAGAGAATAAGCTTCATTGCCCTT
>JAHCSU010000537.1 GCA_023522315.1 Nostoc sp. CCCryo 231-06 | reverse complement strand
GGGAGAGGGGTTGGGGGTGAGGGTCAAGCCTAGAAAGCTTGCCAATGCTAGCTTTCACGTTAAGTTGACACCAATGGGCATTGCCGTGCCCCTACGGGTGTACCTCACGTAAACGAGAAACGCTATAGATGTGTTTTAGCTTATTCCTCCCACCACTTGAAGGAATGGGATTCCCGCCGATTTTCGTTGACACGCATAGGCATTGCTATGTCCCCACAGAGTGGTATATTTACCTGAAAATAGCTGTTTGTTCTTTCGCTAAAGCTAATGCTTGATGAGCATTTCTAACCTTTATTTCATCTGTAAATTTATGACCAAAACACTTTAAATAAGCTTCCAGATATCGAATACGTAAGTATGGATCAGCCTGACTCTCAAGAAAGGGAAGGTCAGCTTCAACCATAAACCGGATAGCCAACAAGGGAATAGGGCTACGAAGTGGACGAAAGTTTGGGTTGTGCAAACCAGGACTTTCATTACGTTTATGAAATTCTCCTATCATCAGTCCTGACTCAACAAACAAAGGTTTAAGTTTTTGTTGGACACTATCTACTAATTTAGGAGCATCTTCTATATGAATGTCAGGAAAGATAAGTAAAAAAGCTCTATTTATAGCTAATTCCTGCTCTTTAACTTCCATCTCAAGAAAGATATCTCGGTAGCGTCCAACAATTTCTTCTAATTGCTCTGGATACAAATCTTTTGTGCGAATAACTGCCAGACGAATACTATTTGACTTGAGAGAGTGAGGTACAAAAGGGCAAACTACGCCGGGTCTTCCTAAGTTAGAATGAGGTCTTCCTAAAAAGTTTTTCACCCACTCCATAATTTCAATTAAGCAAGCAAGGTCGTGTTGCTGGAGTTGTTCGATTTCACGAGTTGTGTAGAGTTGCATGAGCTTGAGTTAAATGGAGTGAGTAATTGTTTTTTTATCCAACAGCAGTTTTGCCTACAACATATATGTAGGTAAAACTAATTATTTAAGTAAACAAAACAAGCCTTAATTTTTTATTTTGAGTTTCTCTTTAGCTTGTAGCAGATAAAAATGCTCTACCATTTGTTTTTGTGAATTCAAATAAATTTATGCCAGTAAATACACAAAGACATGTTTATATCAAGCAACTTGCGTTCACTTGTTTTTGGTATTTTAGCCATAATAAATATCTATTACGCAGCAGATACTTCTAGTGTTTTTACACTTTTAAGCATCTATTACTTTTGGCGAAAAAATTATAAAGTTTCTGTATAAATGGTTATTTAGACTGTAAAAGTTTAGTATTGCTTTAACAGCAAATATAGGCTTAATATCAAGTTCCTATAGCAATCCTATTTGAGTTGTGAAAATGAACGAAGCTCATGCGTGTCAACTTAGAGCCAAGACGAAGGTCATTCGCACGCCAGGTGTTCATGGCGCAAACCCCCTATTCCCAGACTGGCTTGTCTATACAAACACCCTTTAAGAGAAAATTAAGGATTTTGACTGTACAGACAATTCTGGGCAACGCACTGGTTCCCTAACAAAATTGGATATTCGTGTAATTGGAAGTCGCTTATTTCTCAACAAATTCTTTCACCAATGCCATAGCATCAGGAGGAATCTGAGTAATTAGGCGAAATGGAAATGCCGCAGTCGAAGCAAATTGGGCATAATCTGATGTCAGAAAAATAGCGTAGTTTTTAGCTTCTGGAGTCATCTGGAAAGCAAAGGACAAAGCTATAGCTTTAACGTACTTGCGAACATCTGCTGCTTGTTCATCTACAACTTCACCGCCACTAATTGGCGTATTTGGTTTTCCTATCTGATCCAATGTGGTACTAGGGTCTTTTAAACTCAGATGAGTACCGCCAACTATACCAACTAGCCATTTTGGGGATGGGATTTTGTCAAATCCTGCAATCTGTTCAGTTAAAGCTGGGGTGGTTTTATCTGCGGAACTTGCTAACACTAGGGTAGGAATTTGCACCTTAGTTAACCCAGTTTCGCCAAATATTAGAGAAGTTGTAGGATTAAGAGCGATCGCCTGTTTTATTCTAGTATCCCGTAATTGATAGGTATTTTCTGGTAGCTTTTGAGCTATGCACTGCATAACTTCTCCCTCACTGAAAGTAGTCAAGTTCTTTTTACAGCGTTGCTTGAGTTGTTCCAGTTGTAACTCTGCTCCAGCAATTTCTAAAGCTGTACCACCACCAAAAGAATGGCCAATGATCATCGCGTTATTGGTTGCAAGTTTCCCTTGTAGCGGAGAATTAGACGTTTGATTGAGCTTTTCTAATTCGTCGAGGACAAAACTAATATCTTGAGGGCGATCCAAAAACTCCTGAGGCTTCATCACACTGGTTTTGCCTTGTAATGCTGAGTTAGTATTTGTCTGGTTACTACCGGGATGTTCTAAAGCTGCCACTACATAACCGTGGGATGCTAAATGTTCTGCTAGGTAATGCAAGTCTGTGCGGACTGACGAGAAGCCGTGAGAAAAGACGATTACGGGTTTATTGGTAGTTGCAGCAGTTGACCAGTAAACATCAACTGGAATTTTACGGTCGCGCTTTTGGTCATTCAGACTTAAGTTGAGTATTTTTACTTGAGCTATTCCTGGTTGGCTGGGATCAAAAGGGAAAGAAATCTGTGGTGTTCTCCCCTGCGGTGTTTTGGGGTCGAGTTGGGGAGCGATCGCTAGCATAAATTGCTGGGTGCGCCAAAAAGCTGTATTCAAACTCCCTGCAACGATAAAAGCCTGTGGCAAATCAATTTCTAGGCGTTTACTGGGATAAGCCGCGATAAAACTCAGTATAGAAAGACCTGACGGTGCAGTAGAACCTAATACCAATCCTGCTCTCAGTGCTTGCACCCCAGCTTTGTCCTTTCGGGCTAAGGCTGTAGCAAAGTCACTGAGAATAGTTGTACCAATCTGGGTATTAAGTAATTTATTAACAGTGACAACATCCATCCGTATATTCATGCCCAGCGCCCCCAAGAGAAAGCGGCTTTGTTGTTCAGATAATCCTTTAGCGTAAGGCTGCAAACTCCCAGGCAATTCACCGGTTTTTGCAGCCTTTTGCAACTCAGCAACGGAGATGGTTTCTGTAAATAAACCCAAACGCACAACAACTGTATCAGCCGCAATGGCCGGAGTATTTGCTCCGAATTGTGTAAGTGCAATCGCGCCAAAGAAACCCGCAATTGTCTTAAGACTTCCCCAACTTCTTCTCATAAATATATACCAAGTGTTATTTACGGAAATATAACGAATATTTGTGTATTTCGCTACCCTAATAATTATCTAGAAATGAAAGCAGATTTATGCATGAACTTGATAGCGATGTCTACGATGGGCTATGACGCTCGAACGCAAGAGCGTGCCTAGCCAAGACTCGCTAACGCTTCTCTAAGTTCGCGTAGCGTGTCGCAGACAGACGCTCTTGCTAGCAAGATCCCCGTAGGGGTACGCTATCGGCGTCGCGCTGATCTCCTCAAAGCATCAGCAGATGCGAAGATAATTACATCAAAAACATAACAAAAGCAACAAATTGTAGAATTCATCACAGCTAAAAAAATTGAGCATAAATCAGTGTTAACAGCCACAAAAACCTGATTGCTTCTCAGCTATGTTTAATACTGTAAGAAAGGTCTAGAACAGGGTAAGCGATGCCTGCGGCGGTAAACTACGCATCTACAATTTGAACTTTTTGTGGGCTGATATCTTGACTGCAATTTTTTTTGACCACAAAGTTTAACCGATCGTTTAATGTTTTGTTTTTACCCTTTAGAAAGTGTTGTCAGGGGATAGTCTTACTGCTTTAGCTACACTATCATTACCCATAAAATTCTACCAGCCACATCAACAATTTCTCTTGGCTTTATGCATCGCAGACTCCGCTATATTTTGATTTTGCTACTCTCCCTGAGTATTATTATACTGTGGTGGCCTGTGAATAATTCTGATTGCAATTTCGAGGGAATTCTTGCTTCAAAAACTACAAAGTTACAGGTAAATGCTACTAAGGTTATAGTTCAGCCGTGGCGTGGTCGTCACCATGTATATGGGATTTTTATGATTCCTGACAAATACAAAAAAGCTCCATTTTTTGTATTAACCTTAAAAGGTGCTGGCAGTTACTGTTCAAAACAATTTGGTCAGATAAAAAACTATAATGATATCTTTGCTGAACCAGGAACTTATCTGGTGAGGAATTTTATTAGAACTCGAACGGCTCTGCGGTTGATTCTCCAAGGTTTGTACTTTCAAATCAATGATAAAAAGAATTGGACGTTGACTTTCGCTGAACCAAAAACTAGTACCACTACGCGGAATTAGTCATTACGAATTATTCAGTCAGCTTGGTGGTTGAGTTTCCAAAACTTCGTTTTTCTCTAACAAGGCAGTAGTAGCATTGACCACAATCTGTGCTGCTCCGGTGAAAAACGAGCGATCGATAGTCGCTGGAACATCGCTAGGTTGATGATAGTGCGGAGTCCGTAAATTTGCGGTATCTGTCACCAGCACAGCACCCACACCATCATACCAAAATGGTGCATGGTCGCTGCGTAAGGTATCGGGTGTCAGTAAACCTTTAAAAGGAATTGGTAGTGTCAGAACTGCTGGCAGTTCTGATTCGAGTTTATTATTCTGGGAGTTTTGAAAGGCATTAAGCAAAGGCAAATGTTCTGTATCACCGACTACTGCCAAAAAGTCACCCTTGTCGCTAATTGGTGTAACAGGCAACCCCGCAGGGTATTTTTGACACCCAGCAGTGTAACATGCATAACCTACCATATCCATGACGATCGCTCCGCTCAAGTTTTGTAAGCGTGCTGTCTTGCTAACAAAAGCCTGACTACCCAAAAGTCCTGCTTCCTCTTGGTCAAAAAAAGCTAGCTGTAACGTCCGTGGCGTGGAACGGGAACCAAGCAAACGCGCAATTTCCAGCACCACAGCTACACCACTGGCATTATCATCAGCACCAGGGGATGAGGCAACGGTATCATAATGCGCTCCCACGAGAATTGCTTTAGCGGCTTTGTTAGTTCCTACACGTTCGGCAAAAATATTCACACCCTCAGAGAACTTTTCCAATTTGGGCTTCCAGCCTAATTTTGTGAGTTCAGTTGTGATATAAGTGCGAGTAAGCGATCGCTCTGTTGTTGTGTAGCGCTGAAAATTCAACTTTTGGATATGGGTTAACAGCTTATTAGTAGACACTTGCGGCGCACTGTCAACTTCCTTTGACTCTGGCTGTGGTTGGGGTATTTCCACTGGAATGCGCTCAACAATTTCTGGTGACGGACGCTGTTCAAAAAACGTGTTACCTCTGCTACCCACCACGGCAACTGCCATCAGCACCAACAGCATCAGCCAAATCCATTTTCTCATGTGATTTATCCTTGGCTTCCAGACTTAGGGTAGCGCGAATCCCCAGGCACCACTTTCCAGGATTGCTAGGAAGGGTTTAATATTTTGGTTCCCTAAATTTTTAGATAAACCTGCAAAGTCACTTTGCAATCAGCTTAATTATCTATTTTAATACAATTTTCTTTTATCCAATCTGCTATCTACTCTTGAGTCTTTTGAGCAGTTGAAAGTCTTTTTATCAACAAAAAATTCAGGAGTCAAGAGTCAGAATTCAGCATGAATTGGAGTCCGACACTTCGAGAGGCTCAGTGCATCGCTGGCAGATGAATAAAGGGCGTTTTTGTACCCCCACTAAATCTCTGTTTGAAACCAAGCACGGAGAAACAAGGTTTTAAATATTTTTTAATGAGAGTAATTTAAGAGTAAAGCTAGAGCAAGTGTCAGCTTCTCTAGCTTTAACCCTTACCATGCTAGATCCACCCCTTGTTTGCAGGTCGAAGCATTTATGATTGTTGGTCGCAACAGTTAAGCAATGATATTGACGAAGTCACCACTCTGGATTGTGTAATCAGTCAAAAGTTGGCTGCTAAAGGTGCCGTTTCCATTAGAAAGATAAACTTGCGCTGTGAGAATGTTGTCAACCGCGTATGCACCTTTTTCTTGACGAATAAAGTCATCTTTGCCGTCACCGTTATAGTCTCCCACAATCAGATTGACATAATCACCTTTTTGGATTG
>JAHCSU010000536.1 GCA_023522315.1 Nostoc sp. CCCryo 231-06 | reverse complement strand
AATTGGACGAGGCAAATACCTTTAAGGCACTGGCGACAATCGAGCGGAATGCTCAACTCCAGAGGAAACTGATTGAAGATATCCTGGATGTTTCCCGGATTATACAAGGAAAAATCCGCCTAAATCTCCATAAAGTTGACCTGGTACTTGTAATTAAGGCGGCCATTGAAGCTGTATATCCCACATCTGAAATTAAGGATATTCAAGTTGAGTCTTACCTTGATTCCTCGGTAGGTGAGGTTATCGGTGATGCAGAACGCCTGCAACAAGTCGTCTGGAATTTGCTCTCTAACGCTGTCAAGTTCACACCGAGCGGAGGGCGAGTTGAAGTACATCTAAAGCAGGTAAACTCAAATGCCCAGATAACTGTGTCTGACACAGGTAAGGGAATTAGTCCTGACTTTATACCTTGTATATTTGAGCGCTTTCGTCAAGCTGATAGCACAACTACTAGAACAGAGGGTGGTTTGGGGCTGGGGCTGTCAATTGTGCGCTACATAGTAGAAATGCACTCAGGTACAGTCCACACAGCTAGCGAAGCAGAAGGACAGGGAGCAACATTTACAGTGCTGTTGCCGATCATAGAATTGGAACAAGAGCAGCTAAGTGAACTACCCCGCCGTAAGACGGACGGGGCTTCCCAATTCATCGGGAATAGC
>JAHCSU010000535.1 GCA_023522315.1 Nostoc sp. CCCryo 231-06 | reverse complement strand
ATCGTCGCTAGGTAAAGGCGGATTGGCAACAATTCGCTGGCTAGAAGTTCCCAGACATACATCTGTCAACATACAAAAAAAACGCGATTTCATTCCTTCAACTACAAGGAATTTACCGACGCGCATATCTTCTACCAAGACATCAGGATGCAGGCGCACCTCTAAGCCTTCACTGAGCGATCCTTGTGTAACGGAACCTAATGGCTGTCCCAAATTCATGCGGTTATTTGCACTGCGTGGGTTATTGGCTTATCTTAGAACCAATCAGGGCAAGCTGTCAGCCATTTGAGCCGCGATCCGTAATATTTCTGTACTACTTAGTCAATATTAATTGCCGTTGGTGCGGAACCTGTAGTAGAGGAACCGGGTGTAAGTTTGCGATACTGACTGTACAAGCGATCGCGCCAAGTGAAAAATGGTTGATAAGCTAGGTTATCGGCTAATCCTGGAATGCCTTTGCCTTTTACGTTTGCAGGTAAATCTAAGTAAGGGCCATCGGGAAACTTAATTAGCATCGATAAGCCAGCGACGGATAAATCTGCTAGAGTTGTGCGATCGCCTACTAAGTAAGGACTATCTGCTAAAAGCAAGCATAATGCTTCTAAGTCTTGCTTTAAATCGGTTTCGGCGGACTTGACAATATCAGGACTTGCGCCAACTCCAAACCCTAAAATTTTTAATAAGTCGTTGGGTACAGCTTCTACTAAGCCTTTGAGTAAGTCTGGGGTGGTGTTGGGTAATAAAGCTTTGCGGAAGGTTTGATCTTGACTTAACGCGCCAAATAAAGCTTTACGGCTTTTTACTCCAATAGATTCATCGGCCCATTCTTCAATTAGCAAACACAACCCTCTTTGTTTGGGGTCGGTGGGAAATAATGGACGGTCTGGGTACTTTTGGTCTAAGTA
>JAHCSU010000534.1 GCA_023522315.1 Nostoc sp. CCCryo 231-06 | reverse complement strand
ACTGTTATCAGTACAATTGGCGGTTTACCATCAGATGTAGAAAGACCCGATTACCCTGGTAATAAAAATCTGATTGATGCAGCAGTTAAAGCTGGGGTGCAAAAGTTTATTCTTGTGTCTTCCATTGGTGCTGGCAATAGTGTTGTTGCTGCCTCACCCCAAGTTTTAGCGGTACTGGGAAAAGTTTTAGCTGAGAAAGACAAAGCTGAACAACACTTAATTGCCAGTGGACTCACCTATACAATCATCCGTCCTGGTGGACTAAAGTCAGAACCAGCAACGGGTAATGGTGTTTTAACTGAAGATCCGCACATTATTGGTAGCATCAATCGTGCAGATGTCGCACAGTTAGTTAGTCGCTGTTTAAATAGCGAGTGTGCCAATAATAAAATTTTGTCAGCAGTAGACCGAAATATGCTGTTTGGACAAAGAGAATTTGCAGAATTTACTTTGCAGTAATTTAAGCACGCCACCGGAGTATCTGACCCTTGACAGGATTCACAAATTCTCGTCCTTCAGCGACAGACTTAGCATACTCTCGCTTTAACTGGTAATACCACTGCGCCTGCATATCTGAGTCTTTAATCAGTCGCAGCACGGGATTATATTTCAGGCCAATCTGCTGCTTTTCTACAACCGTTCGGTCTTGGCCAATGAAAGTTTGCGCTAGCACATGTAACAGTGGCTTGAAAAACCCCACCCAAGGAAGTGTCCAGTAAAGAGCAAAAGTTACCTCAGTTTCTGTGTCTGAAATCGGTGTAACTGCCGTTAAATTAACGACTCGATGGTTGCCAATTGTAGTTTCTTCTATTCTGACTCCAGGTAAACGAAAAGAAATCTCCGTTTCCGGCACACCACCGCCAATCAGCCAGTATAATCTGCCTCCATTCGCTGGTAATCGGTGTCGTCGCATCGTGAAGCCGTAGGGCGAAGCATCAAATTGCTTCACTTCCTCGTGCAGTTGTTCACTTCGCCACCACCAAGCGCGATGAACATAGGGTGAATGAGCAGGATCCATCAGACCTACCACTGCATGATCTATAAAACAAGGGAATTTTACCACCTCTACGAATTGGTGAGAGCGATCGTCAAACCCTGGAATTACCGGAATCTCCATCTCAGAAGCAGATTGAGGGTTATCGGGATCAGCCATATATATCCAGATATTCCCTTGGGCTTCCCGGATTTCATAGGAATGTACGTCAAAGCGCCTCAAATCCATCTGCTGTTCCTCTACAAGAGATGGAATCGCAGTGCAGCGTCCAGCCGGGTCAAAGCGCCAACCGTGGTAACAGCATTCTACTTCTTGTCCGTTGAATCTACCACAACTCAAGGGCACACCACGATGCGGACAAATGTCCGTCATCGCAGAGACTTTACCATCCTGGCTGCGGACTAGCAGCACTGGTTCTCCCAAAAAAATGCGGCTGATCATCATACCTGGCTTAATCTGATTACTAGACAGAGCATAGTACCAAGTATTACGTAATACAAAGTTATCGTTATTTTTCATCACTAATTGCGTCTGCCTTTGTCACAACGAAAGTTCTGGTTTGTGGAAAGGAAGGTTATGCTTAGAAACATTCTTTCAGGTTTTTAACTGCTGTAGGTAAATTCAACTGAGACACTTGTTGGTCACGTTCGTAATTCTCTCAGATTTAGGTTGTGAGAGGATTACAGGTGTGAAGTTGCATTATTCACCAGAAATTTGGAAAAATACCGTTCTTTTGCGTGGCCCATCCAACTCAAAAAACAATACAGATTGCCAGGTTCCCAGAGCTAATTTACCATCCACAATGGGAATTATCTCACTAGTTGTCAGCATCATTGCCATTAAGTGAGAGTGAGCATTAATCGGTTCATCTTCCGGGACATCTCTTAAATGCAAGTCGTTATGTAAATACCTGTCTGATTCAGGTGCTAATTTTTGCAAGAACACTTTTATATCTTCTAATAATCTAACTTCATCTTCGTTGATAGCTAAAGCTGTGGTTGTGTGTCGAGAAAATACTAAAACTTGTCCATTTTTAATTGATGTTGAAGTAAGAAAATCTTGTATTTGTGGTGTTATATTATGAATATTAATTTTTGGTTCAGTTTCAATTTCAATTAACTTATTAATAATTGGCATCTCTTCAATTTTATATTTGGGATTGCAAAGGAGGTACGCCAAAATAGTCTAACGCGCTCATAAATCAATATAGTTCAGTTAAAAAGAAAAGTAGTAAGCGTTACCCAACAAAGTACTGAGGATGTTGGGTTTCGTTCCTCAACCCAACCTACACTGAACTACTCCCAACTTTTGGAGAGACGCGATTAATCGCGTCTCTCCAAACTCCTAACTCCTAACTATACTTTCCAAACCTTGCACTAATCTTTCTATACCTTCTTTTGCCGTCTCTTTTTGCAGCGCCCCGTATGCAACGCGTAGGTAGCATCCGTCATCCATGCCAAAGGTTGTACCTGGAATAACTGCTACTTTATGTTCCTGGATTAGCCTTTTAACTAATTCAAAAGCATCCATCTGAGTATTAACTTTCAGGAAAAAATAGAAAGCGCCATTGGCAGGTGTAATGCTACATAAACCTTGTAGGCGGTTAAGGGAGTTGAGTACTACTTGCCGCACTTGAGCGATTGCACCTATATTACTCTCCAAATACTCCGCTTTTGCTTGCAATGCCCCTAAAGCTGCATATTGGGAAATTACTGGCGGACAAATCAAAATCGTATCCTGGACTTTTTTAACGGCGACAAATAAGTGTTTGGGAATCACCATGTAGCCAATGCGCCAACTGGCAAAACCGTATGCTTTGGAAAGGCTAAAAAGAGAAATAGTGTACTTGCTACTTCCAAATGCACCAGGAGAAACGTGTTTTACGCCGTTATAGGTAAAGTATTGATATGCTTCATCGCTGATGTGGTAAATGCCGCGAGTGCCACAAATTTGATTTACTTGGTGTAATGCTGCTTGTGAATAGACAACTCCAGTCGGGTTATTTGGTGAAATTGTGACTACAGCCCTTGTTTTGGGAGTAATTGCTTGAGCGATCGCTTCTGGGCGTAGTTGGTAATTTTCATCCGTCGCCACTAACACTGCACGACAACCAGCCATTGCGATCGCCATTTCGTGGTTGAAATAGTAGGGCGTATTCAGAATAATTTCATCGCCTGGGTTAGTGATCGCAAGAATGGCATTCATAAATCCCATATTGCTCCCTGCTGTCACGACGATGCAGTTTTCCCCATTGATTTCAATGCCATTGAAGGTTTGCAATTTTCCTGCAAGTGCTGTCAGCAACGGGGGAATTCCTTCAACTGATTTGTATAAATTATTAGTGGGTTCGGCTAAGAATTTGGGTAAAAATTCTATCGCTTCCGGTGGTGGATTGTAAGAAACAACACCCTGTCCTAGAGATATTGTTCCAGGAGAGTTTTTAATCAGTTCCCCAACCACAGGAATAATTGGCGACTGTACCGCCTGCATACGAGAGGTTAGGGATTCCATATTTCCTTGCCTATCTACCTGGCTTTAGTATCCCTTAATAGGGGGGCAACCGACTAGTACAGCTTGGTGGAAATAAACTACTCCCACATTGTTGCAAGCATACAGTGTGGGAGTATGTGGGCAAAATGATTAACCTAAACCGCGTCCACCTTGAAAACTGTAGTTCTTTCCGTATGAAAAGAAAAACCCTCATCCCCCAGCCCCTTCTCCCAAATTTGGGAGAAGG
>JAHCSU010000533.1 GCA_023522315.1 Nostoc sp. CCCryo 231-06 | reverse complement strand
CTGGTATAAATAACAGTAAGGAACTGGATACCCAAGACGGAGAAGACACGATTACTGGTATAGGTACTGGCGGCTATGGCGACACCGTATATGGCGGTAGTGGAACTGGTATAAATAACAGTGGTAGTATTAGTACAGGTTCAGGAAAAGACACGATCGCTGGCACTGGCAACGGTGGCAATTCCGGCGTCCAAGGCGGTAGTGGAACTGGTATAAATAACAGTAAGGAACTGGATACCCAAGACGGAGAAGACACGATTACTGGTATAGGTACTGGTGGCGATGGTGGCGAAGGTGCCGGTACTGGAACTGGTATAAATAACAGTGGCAGTATTAATACAGGCTCAGGAGAAGACACGATCACTGGCACTGGCAACGGCGGCGGTACTGGAACTGGTATCAATAACAGTGGCAGTATTAATACAGGCTCAGGAAAAGACACAATCGCTGGCACTGGCAACGGCGGCAACGGCGGCTATGGCAGCAACGGCAATAACTATGCTTATGGCGGTAGTGGAACTGGTATAAATAACAGTAAGGAACTGGATACCCAAGACGGAGAAGACACGATTACAGGTATAGGTACTGGCGGCAGTGGTGGCAATGCCAACTTCACAATCTATGGCGGTACTGGAACTGGTATCAATAACAGTGGCAGTATTAATACAGGCTCAGGAAAAGACACGATCACTGGCACTGGCAACGGCGACAACAAGGGTAGCTCTTCTGGAAGCAGCGGTGCTGGAACCGGTATCGAGAACATTAAAAACGCCGCCATTACTACAGGGTCGGACAAAGACACGATTATCGGTTATGGGAATAGCTTAGGAGAAAACGCTACAGCCTATGGCATCTTCAACGATGGACTGATTGATACTGGCGATAGTTGTGACAAGCTTACCGGACAGGCAACAACAACAATTGGTGGTACTGCCTACGGTATTTATGGCCAAGGAACCATCAACACTGGCGATGGAAATGATGAAATTACAGCCACCAGTATCGTAGATGGAGTTCAACAAAAAGTCTCTATCGATGGCGGTATCAAGATTGATCTCGGCACAGGAAATGACTACTTGAAAGGATTCGGTACTGCAACTGTTGATGGCGGTAAAGGTTTTGATACCCTGGATCTGGGCGCTTTCAATAGTTCCGAACTGCTGGTATCTGGTGTTATTTCTGGCAATCCCCTTAACTCTGCCAACTTCAGTTTCAACGGTATTAGCTTGTCTACAACTGGCTTTGAGAAATTTATCTTTGCAGATAGCTCTTTGGACTACAGCACTCTGGCAAACGCGGCATGAGTTTGTTCATAGTCATTGGTTATTCTCCCTCATCCCCTACTCCTCAAAATTTGTAACTCAAAACCTGAATCACGCTATTTTCCGGCAAATCTTTAGGGCTAATGGAAACACTATCTCCATTGCTACGCCGCACTGTCATACCTTGCATCAATGTCAGAAAATTATCTAGTGGCGAAATATCGCACGCAGCAGCATCAGCGGCCTGTGTGCGGTAATGGGTTGGAATCACTATCTTGGGATTTAAGATTTGCACAGCCTGCTTTGCTTCCTCAGCATTGTAGGCTTTTGCACTGCCTCCCACTGGAATAAATGCTACATCGGGACGCCCCATGAGGATTTTTTGCTCAATGGAAATGGGTGCAGCAGCTCCACCTAAGTGTAGGATATTAATTCCGCCTTGCTTCCAACTCCAAGCGGTGTTTGAACCAAACTGCTTACCACCTTTGCGATCGTGGTCTATGGCAATTCCTTGGAACTTAATGCCTTTGAACTCGTAAACTCCTGGTTCGTAGATGAGTTTTGCATTTCCCGGTAGTACGTCCACAGCACCTTCATCCAGCAGTTGGCTGCTAATAAGTACTAAATCTGCTGCAACTTTTGGTAGACGATATCCAGCAGTACAACCGACCGCCCGAAATGGATTAACGAGAATTTTCGCACCGCCACCAGTAAAAAGAAAGCAAGTATGACCCAACCACTGAACTGATAAACCGCTAGATTCTGCGTCAGCTTGAGATTCAGAACCCAAGTTAGTAACCAAAGCTGTGACTAACCCCGCCCCAGCATAGCCCATCAACTGTCGTCGTTTCATTAATTATGCTCTTGACTGTAACTGTTCCAGAAAATTTCGCAATAGCTGTTTTCCTGAAGATGTCAGGACACTCTCTGGGTGAAACTGGACGCCCTGAATGTGAGGGTACTTCCGGTGTCGCACTCCCATAATGGTGTTATCTTCAACCCAAGCGGTGATTTCTAACACATCTGGGCAAGTCTCACGTTCGATTACCAAACTATGATACCTGGTGGCGGTTAGAGGATTTTCTAATCCCCGGAAAACCCCCACCCCATTGTGAGACACCTGAGAAGTTTTGCCATGCATCAACTCTGGAGCAGGAATTATTTTACCACCGAACACTTGACCAATGCTTTGATGTCCTAAACAAACACCTAAGATTGGCAACTCTTGTCCTAGCTGTTCAATCAATTCTAGGGAAATACCGGCATCTTCCGGGCGACCAGGCCCAGGAGAAATAACCACGGCTTCCGGCTTTAATGCCCGAATCTCATCTATGGATATTTTGTCGTTACGAAAAACTTTAATATCATCTGCCACTGGGAATTCTGCTGCCAATTCTCCCAGATACTGCACTAAATTATATGTAAAACTGTCGTAATTGTCGATAACTATAATCAAAGCTCATTACTCCTGGTTTTTACCACTCATCAGTTGCAAAAAGCATAGACAGATATCTCATGCTATTTGTTCGCTAGGTGTAAAAATAACGCTGACGTGGACACCTAAAAATTACCAAGTAATCCTTTACACAAGATGCTTGGCGCGACGCCGAATAGCCCGTCGTAGACATCGCCTCACTTTTGAATTGCTTATAATGTGTTCTCCAAGGGATCGGACAAAGTGTGATCCTCTTATCGGCTCACTTGGCGATGGCAAATCACGTCTACAAAGTTGATATAATTAACTTTACCAGAGGAGGGAGCAGGAGCGTACCAGCTACTAGCACCGCTACCAAAGCAGAGACAAGCACTGCACCAGCCGCACAATCTTTAGCAATTTTTGCCAAATCATGGTATGTCTGCTTAACGGTTAAGTCCACAAGAGACTCGATCGCTGTATTTAGTAACTCTAATGCCAAAACTAAACCACTAGTTACACCAATTACCGCTATTTCTACCGCTTGCAGATGTAGAAAAACGCTTAAAGCGATAGCCAAAGCGCAAACACTTACGTGGATGCGAAAATTACGTTGAGTTTGAAAACTATAGCTGATTCCAGCCCAGGCATATTTAAAACTAACAAATAAATTAGAGGCTACTTTCCAGGAGAATTCCCGTTCGTTAGACACCAGTGTTTGTAACGAGGTGGGTGTTGGTGATGAAGAAATTTTTTGGGACATATACTTAAAAACACAAGAACAGGGTTGCTACAGTGGGAATATTCGCCGATTTTAATGGCGGAATTAAATTTGAGGCAATCTTTAAGCAATTTTCCACAGAAGTATTATAAAAGTATTACCCAAAATTAACACTATAGAAATACACGAACTACTACTATTCCATGTCAATAGCAATACCTATTGCATTCAGCAATCTCACTTGCTGTTCTAACATTCGCCCCAAACTTTCTTCATCAGGATGATCCCAGCCCAAGAGATGTAGCAAACCGTGACTAGCTAACCAGGTTAGCTCAGTTGGTAAGCTATGTTCCTGCTGTTGAGCTTGACGTTGTGCTGTGTCTACGGACACAATAATATCACCTAAGTATAATGGTAGAGAGGCAAGCATTTCTTTGCTTTGAGGAAAATCCACCTCTAAAGCAGCAAAGGCTAAAACGTCTGTGGGCTTATTTTGTTGACGATACTGGGCATTCAGTTCTTGAATTTGCGAGTCATCTGTGAAACGCAGCCCTATCTCATAACTTGGCGCTGGCGGAATATGAGGGTGAAGTATTTCCAACCAGTGATTAAACCAATTTTCCCAAGTTTCAGGAGGAATTCGGGGATCAGTGTCCCCAATTTTTACAGATGTTGTCGGGGACAACTCGTAAAAATCATCCTCCACATATAGTTCAACGCTCAGGGGCACACAGTCTCCTAGTCTGAGGTTTACGGTTTGTCGTTAGTGAGTTAGGTAAGCAAGACCAACAAGGAGAGCTAAAAGCCCTACGGCAGTCAACGCAAAATGCTTCAGGGAAGTTCCACCCTTCCGCACCATGTTTCGCATGGCGAGTTTTACGTAGCTAGGTTGAGGTTCTGTTGAAGGAGAGTTGCTCATAATTATTTGTCTACAGACTCTTTTATAACTGTAACAGTTGGTCTGGGATAGAATGGCGATCGCCTGTATATAGAATAAGAAATTTCTCTGAAAACGCCCCAATAAGAGGGAATGCTATGCATCGCGCCAATCTGAAACACTAAAAATAAATCACAAGTGCTAAGTAATATTAAAAATAATTACTTAGCACTTGTAAATAATCCCAAATTATGCAGAAGTATTTTCTACTAATTTATTTTCTTGGCGCAGATAAGCTTGAATGAATGGATCAAGTTCGCCATTCATCACATCGCCAATCGCTGTTGTTTCTGTATTTGTACGCAAATCCTTCACCATCTGGTAAGGGTGAAACACATAGTTACGGATTTGGTTTCCCCAGGAGGCTTCCACCATATCGCCACGAATTTCGGCAATTTCTTGGGCGCGTTGCTCCTTGGCGATGACCAACAGCTTTGCTTTGAGGCGATTTAGGGCTTTTTCTTTATTTTGCAGTTGCGATCGCTCCTCTGTACAGCGCACGGCAAGACCCGTAGGAAGGTGAACAATTCGTACAGCAGTTTCTACTTTGTTGACGTTTTGCCCACCTTTACCACCAGAGCGAGTTGTGGTGATTTCCAAATCCTTATCTGGAATATCTAATTGCACAGAGTTATCAATCTGTGGCATGACTTCCACCCCTGCAAAGCTCGTTTGCCGCTTACCATTAGCATTAAAAGGTGAAATCCGCACTAAGCGATGTGTGCCCATTTCCGATCGCAAGTAACCATAAGCATAGCGACCAGTAATTTCTAAGGTTGCCGATTTAATTCCGGCTTCATCACCCTCCGACTCTTCAGCTAAAGTTACCTTATAGCCGTGAGCTTCGCCCCAACGGGTGTACATCCGCATCAGCATAAATGCCCAGTCTTGAGCGTCTGTGCCACCAGCACCAGCACTAATTGTCAGTACAGCACCTTCAGCATCATAGAGGCCGGAAAGTAACTGTTGTAACTCCCACTGGTCAAGGTCACGATTCAGCTTAGTGATAGTAGATTCGGCTTCTTGGAGTAGTGCCTCATCGGTTTCTAACTCCAATAACTCAACAACTGCCTTAGTATCTTCTAGATTGGCGTGCCAGCGATCGTATTGCTGGAGGTGGGCTTTCAGGTCGTTGAGTTCTTGCAGAGTTTGTTGGGCTTGGGTTTGGTCATTCCAAAATTCTGGCTGTGCTGATACTTTTTCGAGGTCTTGAATTTTGGCTGTCAGTGCAGGTACGTCAAAGATAGTGCTGGGTTTTACCCAGGCGGCCAGACAACGTTTCGATTTCGCGTTTGAGTTCTAAAACTTCCATAGTGCTTGCTGAATGATATATAGAGCGCTTTGGATTGGAAAATTGCTCTTTATTCTACTTATGTTTCTTGATTTTAGCTGTAGTTGGGCAAATTTTTTCTGCACTACTTAATATAAGTTACAAAAGTTACTTGAAATTATCAAGCGCTTCTTTACCCACTGAAGTAATGTGATTTAGCTGTTGCAGATAGGCTTTGATAAACAAATCAATTTTACCGTCTAATACCTCTGTCGCAACAGTTGTTTCTACATTGGTACGTAAATCTTTCACCTTGGTGTAAGGATGCAAGATATATTCACGGATGAGCTTGTTGGATAGAGACTTGATCAGCCGAGGTTGAATTTTGTCAAGCTGGACACCTTGGGCTAGTGCGTAGGCGTAGCCAGCCGTAGGCATCGCAAACAGTTTACTCTTGAGAATAGCTAAGGCTTTCTCTTTGTTTTGCATCTGGCTACGCTCTTGGTTACAAGAGACACTAATCCCAGAAGGAATATGAACCATCTTTACCCATGTTTCTGTCCGGTTCACATTCCCCCGATGACGATAAAAAGTAATTTCCAAATCCTTCTCTGGAATCTCAAAATCAATAGACTCACCCAATATTGGGAGAACTTCTACACTAGCTAAACTCGTCCGCAAGCTGTTAGTAACATTAAAGGGCGATATTTGCTGTAGTTGATGTGTGCCTGTTTCTGATTTGAGGTAGCCGTATGTATAATGACCGATAATTTCCAAGGAGGCAGATTTAATCCCAGCTAAATCCCCGCAAGATTCTTCCACTAAAAGGATTTTGTAACTGTGGCTTTCTCCCCATTTAGAGTACATTCGTAGCAGCATATATGCCCAGTATTGAGCATCTGCACCACCAACCCCAGCAGTAATAGTGAGAAATGCACCTTTTTGGTCGCAAGGGTCGGACAGTAATTGTTGTATTTCTAATGTTTCAAGTTCTTGTTGGAGTTGGGTGAGGTTGCTTTGCACCTCTTGCCACAATTGCTCATCGGCTGATAATTCCAGCAATTCCAACGCAGCCTTGATATCTTCTAAAATCGAACACCAGCGATGATATTGCTGATGTTTGTAGAATATGGAGTATTCAATTTCTTGAAGTACTTCATAAGCACGGCTTGGATTATTCCAAAAATCCGGTTGAGCAATTACTTGATCTAAATATTGAATTCTTGCAGTCAAATATTGGAGGTCAAAGACAGTCTTCGGCCTTCCCCAAGATATTAGACAACTTTTCTACTTCAATTTTTATTTTTAAGAGTTCAAGCATAGTTTTGCTCACTTGAGGCTTAACTTATCTACATATTCTACTGTTAAACAAATGAAAAAAACCGTGGTTGCTAAAAATTTAACCACGGTTTTTACTTTATAAAACTTTACTTGTGTTAGCGTCTACAGACAATTAATCGCGGCCATTTATGGCAATTAGCAACCGCAAGATAAAGACAAACAAGTTGATGTAAGTAAGGTACATCGACAAAGCAGCAGGTAGATATTGGTCATCGCTGTAAGTGCGGGGCAAGATGTAGAAATCGACAACAGAAACCCCAACAAACAGGAATACTCCTAAACCGGAGATGGCAATTTCTAACCAATTTGGCGTGTAAACACCAAACATGGCAAAGCCGAATTGGGCAAGGCACACAACCACCAAGGCGATAACGCCGAGATTGATGGTTTTTGTCAAAGCCATCCCATCTTGTTCAGAAAGATTTGAGCCAATTTGACGGGCAGCAATAAAAGTAATGCCACAACCAAGGGCAGCCAACCCAATGCCTTGAATGCCAACACCTTGGGATCTCAAAGCGACAAATATTAAACCACTGAGGGTATATCCAGACAAGAGGCTGTAGGTTGCCAACAGGGGTAGTGCAAGACCCTTGTTACCTTTTTGGGCAACATTTTGGGCAACAAAAAACAAAATTAACTCCAAAATCACCGCACCAATGAAGGTGGGAAAGAATATTTCGGGGTTAGTACGGATAACTCCCAAACCGCCGTAGGTTCCTAATGCCGTTAGCACCAAACCACCACCGACGTAGGGGAGGGCGTTGGCAATCACGTTAGGGCCAACGAGGGCGTGAGATTTAGCCTCACGGATAGCTTCACGAAAATTACTGGTATTGCTCATACTGAAAAACTGTTTTTTAGGAAAACGTTGTGCTTATTCCTATTGTTACCAATCTTTGCGGTTAACAGCCAACGATTTAATATTGTTGCAAAATCTGAAAGGTAGCTTGGTTGTTAAAAATTGGAATCCTCAGAGACTGACGATTCTACTGGATCTTTAGTACTGATAGCATACTCTTTAGCCTTGATTGCAAAGCGAAAAGGCAAAGGCAGGGAAACATCATTTGCAAAATAAGACCAGCGACTTCGGAGAGAGTGGACATGAGCTAGCTTGTCGCCCTTGATTTCTGGGTGATGAATCAAGGCTATTTCTAAAATTCTGGCTCTTCCAGGTTCCCTGCTGCCATTGTCAAGGCGAGACTGATTTTTTTGTATTTTGTGCCTCGTTCAGTATACAACGCCTTTCTAACGCTTAGGTAGAGCGATCGCTAGCCTCTTTTGCAATTAATTCAGCACCGATTCACGTTGCTCTCAGTATGACAGATGGGTATTAGGTCAGTTATGCATTTTTCAGCATAAATAGCTAGTTTTTGTTGCAAAAGCTAAAGATTATGTGCCATTCAAGAGCTATCTAAAAAACAAAAATAACCTGCAACAGAGAGGTTAGGAAAATCATGCGTACAAATACTGAATTGTGGAGTTAGACCCCTAACAAGTTCAGTGAAACGACGATGGCTTATTCTTCCCTGACTAAGCAAAATAATAACAGCTTAGAAGAAAATATACGCAGCTCTATTTTCTCAGAAATAGGAGTTACAACAAAGGAATGTATATGGCAACAAGTGAGTCCTCTTTACGAACTGATGGTATAGAATTATTACACTTGTACCACCAGAATCCTTCTATTAAACTTCGTAATAAACTTGTACAGTTACATACTGGCTTAGTACGGAAGATGGCTCATAAATTCAGCCATCAATGTAATGAACCTTATGAAGATTTAGAACAAATCGGCTATTTTGGTTTGATTAGGGCTATTGAGCGCTTCGACCCTAGTCAAGGATATGCTTTTAGTTCCTTTGCTGTGCCATATATTCGCGGTGAGATGCTGCACTTTTTGCGCGATCGCAGTACTCTATTAAAAATTCCCCGTCGTTGGCAAGAGTTGTACAATGAAGGGCAAAAGATTCGCAAGGACTTGTCCATGTCTTTAGGTCGCCAGCCCAAGGATGCTGAAATTGCCAGCCACCTCCGAGTATCTGTGCAAGAATGGCAAGAAACCAAGTTAGCTGCTCAAAACCGGATGCCTTTGAGTTTAGATGCAACCGCAGTTAACTATGTTGATTGCCAAATAACTTTGGGTGAAGCACTTCCTTGTCCTCGTTCTCATGTACTTTTGCAACAAGAAGAAGAACGCCAACAACTCCAAGGTGCAATCAATATGTTAGAAGAAAAGCCCCGCATGGCAGTTGAAATGGTATTTTTGAAGGAACTTTCTCGCAAGGATGCTGCTAAAAACATTGGTACTAGTCCAATGACAGTAACGCGGTATCTGCAAAAGGGAATCCAAGATTTGATTTGCTATTTGCAACCACAGGTAATGCCCACTGGATCGTAGTCATTAGTCAATGATCAGTGCTTAGTAGAAAAGCAACTGACAAATGACTAATGACTAATGACTAATTATCGAGATTTTAAATCAGCGATCGCACCTTTGGTCATAGCAGCAATAGCTTGATCTGTCGCTTTTGGCAAATGATAATATTTACCGCCTGCTGTTTGCGATAATTCTTTAGCAAAGCCAGTAGACACAAACTTACTTTCTGTATCAATTACTAATAGTTGCATCCCCAGTGCACGGATTCTGGCAGCAATTTCTAATAATTCTCCTTTGATATCTGGCTTTTCTCCTGGTTCTAGCTGTTCACCCAAAGAACGCGCTAAGGGAATATTACCCCGCCCATCGGTGATTGCTACAAGGACAACTTGCCCAATATCTCCACTCATCTGAGCATTTAAGCCGACGCGCACAGCTTGAGTTAAACCATGCGCTAAGGGCGAACCCCCACCACAGGGCAACCTCTCCAAGCGGTTACGCGCTAAGGCAATAGAACGTGTTGGAGGCAATAATACCTCTGCCTGTTCTCCCCGGAAGGGAATTAATGCTATTTGGTCGCGGTTTTGATAAGCTTCCGTCAACAGTTGCATCACCGCACCTTTAGCCGATTGCATTCGGTTCAGGGCCATTGAACCAGAAGTATCTACCACAAATACTACCAACGCCCCGGCTTTGCGTACCAGGCGTTTTGAGCGAATATCAGGCCGTTCGACAATAACTTTTCTTTCTGGGTGTCTTTCTCTGCGTGATTTTTGATAAGGAGCAGCTGCTCTTAGGGTAGCATCTACTGCAATGCGTCGCGCTTTCCCCTTGGGTAACATTGGTTTAATGTAACGTCCCCTGTCATCGGAAAAGATGACACTGCGACTACCAGATTTACCTTGCCGCTTCGCCATTTGAGTAAAGTACAGCACGTTGTCATCAAGGATTACCCCTTCTGGATCAAAGATAAACTCTTCCGGGATGCTGGGGGGTTCTTGCTCTTGATTTTCTTCTTGTTCTTCTTGTTCTTCCTCTTTTTCCTCTTCTGATTCGTCCTGGGGTTCTTCTTGATTCTGTTGCGGCGGCGGTGGAGGCGGTGGCGGTGCTTGTTCGGGTGGCGGTGTCTGCACAACTGTGGCACGTGGTACAATCACCAGTTCTACAGCACGGCGCAAATCTTCGGCATTAACTGTTGTTCGTCCCTCCAAAGCCGCAGCAGCTTTGGCAACCCGCGCGGCGAATAACTCGGCGCGATGTCCTTGAACTCCTCCGCGAATGGCCTCATCTACCAAGTAGGCTATTTGTTCATGGGTGATGATAACTTCTTTCAACCATTCCCGTGCCAAAATGATTTGGGTTTTGAGGGAGTCTAAATCTTCGTTGTACTGTTTGAGGAAGTCTTGGGGAGATCTAGAATAAGCGATCGCAACTTCAACTGCTTCTACTCTTTGATCTAAGCCGAGTACACCGTCAGCAGAGAGTGCGATCGCAATTCTATCTAATAAATGCTCCCGTAATCCACCTTCTTCGGGATTGTAGGTGGCAATAAATAAGGATTTGCACGGATGCTGAAAACTAATCCCTTCCCGTTCTATCTGGTTGCGTCCATCAGATAATACTGTTAGAAGCTGATTTGATATTTGGTCATCTAATAAATTAATTTCATCTACGTACAGTACACCCCGGTTTGCTGTAGCGAGTAATCCAGGCTGAAAAATGGTATCACCTTGTTTTACCGACTTTTCAACATCCACTGAACCGAGAAGTCGGTCTTCTGTGATACCTAGAGGAATTTGCAAAAAAGGCGCAGGGATAATTTCGACAGGAACATCTTGAATGTCTTTGTTTGCGTACTCCGCTAAAAGTTGATCATCCCACTCTTCTGGGTGATTGGGGTCACAATTACTGATTGAGCCTTTGACAACTTCAATAGGCGGTAGTAGAGCATGGATAGCACGAGCCATCACAGATTTTGCCGTACCGCGACGACCTGCGATCACTACTCCTCCCAAACCAGGATCAACGGCTGCTAACAACAAGGCTAATTTAATTGCTTCTTGACCGACTACGGCACTCAAGGGAAAGGCAGTGATCGTGGGATTGATAGTAGGCGCAGGCATTGTTTGCTTTTATAGCGAGTCTCGGCCTTTAGCATACCAATTTCTGACGCATTTAGAATAAGTATTATGTATGGCAATGAGACAAAGGTAAGGTTATGAGTATTGCTCAGGCTAAACGCTTCACACTGGATGAATATCACAGGCTTGGAGAATTGGGCTTTTTCCATGAAGATGACCACATTGAATTAATCAACGGGGAAATTATTGAAATGGCATCCAAAGGTAAAGCCCATGAAACTTGTTTAAGAAAACTGTGGAAGGAACTCCCCAAAATACTGGGAGACAAGGCTACTTTGCAATCACAAGCGCCGATTACTTTGCCACCTAATAGCGAACCTGAGCCTGATTTTGCGATTGTTCAAAACCGTGCTGATGATTATCTATCGGCTCACCCTAAACCGACTGATGTGTTATTGGTGATGGAGGTTTCCGATTCTTCTTTAGCTTATGACCAAGATGTTAAAATACCTCTCTATGCTAAAGCGGGTATTACTGATTATTGGATATTCAATTTATTCGATAATTATTTGGAAGCTTACAGTGAACCATATCAGGATAATCAAGGCAGATATGGGTATTCAAATAAGCGAATTTTCTTGTCAAATGAGGTAATAACTTTTCCCTGCTTCCCTGATTTATCTCTTGATTTAGCTAGGTTGTTTCCGCCAAAACTGAATTTTTAAACTTTGTTATATGATTCAGTCATAAGACAAAGGAGCAAGTTTTATGGCTTATAGTGATTTTAAACTTATTGAAGTTATTGATTCTTTTGGGTTAGTTATCCACGAGTCATCGGGACTATTCGCAAATGTGCAGGAGCAAGAATGTAGTGATTTATTATCTACTATTCTTAGGGAAAATGTTGATTTAGCAGTAGCGATAAGTTCAGAAAAAGCTCGAAGTGAAATGATAATAAGTCCAATTTTATTAGAAATTAGACGCAAATTCAATTATGAAATAAGCTTTTTTTCGGGAGTTGATTTTACTGTTGATAGCCAGCGAGGATTAAACGGCTTTTGTGATTTTATTTTGAGTCTTTCTTCGGAGCAGTTGTTTGTACGCAGTCCGGTTATTGTCTTAGTAGAAAGTAAAAATGAGAATTTAAGGTCTGGTTTAGCGCAATGTATTGCTGAAATGGTGGCTGCTCAGTTTTTTAACGAGAGAGGTGGAAATCAAATCAAAGCTATATATGGTGCTGTTACTATCGGTACGATCTGGCAATTTCTTAAGCTTGAAGGTAATGTAGTTTCGATTGATTTGAGTGAATATTATATTAAGGATATTAAGAAAATTTTAGGTATTTTATATAGTGCGATCGCGCAAAGTAAACCGTAAATTATTTATTAGCTAAAAAATGGTAGTTTTGAAATAATATCATAGATGATTCTTTAAATTGATGGACAACAAACGATGTCTTACAACAAGCTGTTACGCGTCTACGCTTTTACGAAATTTTCATAAGCCACTATATTGACATCCAGCATCAGCTATGGCAATGTGTATTTAAGATAGCAAAATAACCGCACTCTAAAGCGCAGGTTTTTGGTAGCTGTCTCAGCAGCAGAATTCCTAGTTTCCTGCCGAGCTTCGTGTCATCCCTTCGGCTGATTATTTAGCCCAATGTTAAGTCAACTGATTGACTATACTTTCAACGGGAAGACAAGGTGTTTGGATGAATATTCAGGGGAAAAGATGACGCGAAACTTGGTAGGAAGCCAGGAATTCTACGGCTGAGACTTAAACCAAACGAAAGCCTAGTGGTTTGTCAAGACAGTTTGAGGGTTTGTAGTAAGCACTTTAGTGCTTAGAAAATTAAGGACTAAAGTGCTTACTACGAACTTGCTTACTCATGAATTTAAACTTGACTGACTACTAGATAGCAAATTTTTTCATAGAGGGAGATTAATTTTTGATAATTTTCCTCAAGAAAAATTTGTTAACACTAGATGCGTGATATTCCAATGCTGTTGCACACAAAAGCAAAATGGAAAATCGACAAATGAATCCCAAACAGAAACGTAATAAGAAGCAGTAGCTTAGTGATTTGTATGGCTCTAGCTGTTGGTGGTGTCGTCAGAATATACCACAAGAGAAGCTGACGATTGAACACCTTTTACCTAAGAGTCGTGGGGGTTCTAATTCTTTTGAAAACTTACGACTTTCTTGTTTTTCATGCAACAATTCTCGTGGAAACAGTCTCTACCCCCCTGGCAGCAAAAAGCTTAACTGTTTTTAGGTACAACATCAATTGTATTAGGTTCTTATCTTGTAGGGTAGGCATTTTGCCTGCCTTTTCTATTCTAGAAAATATCACACAAAGTAGACATTAAAATGCACAAAATTCTAATATTCCATGATGAAAAACTTCTTCGCCGTGCGCTTACACACCGTTCTTATGTCCATGAAAACCCCGGAGAAGGTGAACATAATGAACGCTTAGAATTCCTCGGTGATGCTTTGCTGAATTTCTTAAGTGGCGAATATCTATATAAGTGTCATGTAGAAATGGGAGAAGATGAATTAACCCGGCGGCGTTCGGCGTTAGTAGATGAGAAGCAATTGGCAAAGTTCGCTGAGGAGGTAGGTTTAGACTTTAGGATGCGGTTAGGAAAAGGCGCTATTCGAGACGGAGGCTTCCAAAATCCTAATTTGCTCAGTAGCACCTTTGAAGCAGTCCTTGGTGCTTACTATTTAGATAATGATTCCAATATTGAAACAGTTCGCGCAATTATAGAACCGCTATTTGATTCTGTAGATCCTAAGCATATAGTTGTGTCTCGTTCTAATGTAGACTCAAAAAATCGCTTTCAAGAATGGGTGCAACGCAATGTTACTCCAAATCCCCCCAAGTATTTCACAGAACAAATAGGAGGCCCTTCTCACGCGCCAGAATTCATAGCAAAAGTATTGGTAGATGAAAAATTTTACGGCGAAGGTAAGGGACGGAATAAGAAAGATGCAGAAAAAGCTGCTGCTGAGGATGCGCTAGATAAGTTGAAAAAACAAGGGTTATTGTAAAAATGTTTTTTTGTTTCTACGCCTCTGCTTAAAACAAAATCAGAACCAGTTGAAAGAGAGTTGTTTTAATTAATATACTTTGATATGCCTGCAAGAGATATTTATCATGATGCTGTTAAGAATGCCTTAATTCAAGAAGGCTGGATAATTACAGATGACCCTCTACATTTAAAGTGGGGTCAAAAAGATATGTATGTAGATTTAGGAGCTAAACAACTCTTAGCCGCAGAACAAGGAACTAGAAAAAGACAGCAGATTGCAACAGGCGTGAGGTACAGATGATCTTAAGGGCACAGCAGTGCTGTGCCCCTACGTGTGTACTTCATTTACCTGAAAAACGCTGTAGCTGTATAAATTAAAAGTTTTGTGAGTCCCTCAGAAATGGCAGATATTAAAGATGCCATTGGAGGATTTATCATGTATCGTGCTGTTATCCATCGCTTGGAACCAAACAGAACATTATATTTGGCAGTGCGCGACAGCGTATTTACAGCTTTGTTTGAGGAACCAATTGGTACACTTTTAATAGAAACTGAGAATCTAAATTTAGTCGTTTTTAATCCAGAAACTGAGAGGATTATCCAATGGATACCTTAGATAATTATCGACGGATCATCAAAGATGTATTAGTACCCTACACACAAATTCCTTATTCCCACGCAGCTATTGAATGTAAAGCAGTCTTTGATAGTGAAAATGACAGCTATTTACTGATAACTCTAGGATGGGATGGTGTCAGGCGAATTCATGGTTGCTTAGTTCATCTTGACATGATTGATGGCAAAATCTGGGTACAACGAGATGATACAGAAGATGGCGTAACCTACGAATTAGTAGGAGCAGGAATTCCCAAAGAGAAAATTGTCTTAGGATTTCACCCGCAAAATGTCAGGCAACACACGGGATATGCTATTTTATAAGTTTAAAAATATACTTTAAACTTTCTCACATCTTCACTTCTAAGGGCAAAATTACAGTGAAGGTAGAACCAACGCCTACCTCAGAGACTAGGTTAATTTCACCTTCGAGTAGTTTTACCAAGCGGGAAACGATCGCTAATCCCAATCCTGTACTATCAGGGAGATAGGGACGATCGCTAGAACTAACGCGAAAGTAGGGTTCAAATATCTGGGCTTGGTTTTCTGGTGCAATACCAATTCCAGTGTCAGAAACTGCGATCGCCCATCTCTGGTTTTCCAACACCTCACACATTATAATAATATTCCCCGACTCTGTATAACGAATCGCATTACTAATAAGATTTGTAACAATTTGTTGGCATTGAAAAGGATCTGTGATTATTTCTTTGGGAGCGCGATCGCAATCTACTACGACTTTTAAATTTTTCCCAGCAGCTAAAGGTTCCAACATTTCACATACATTATTAATTAATTCACGCACATCGGTGGGTGCTAGTTGGAGTTTTACCTGCCCTGCGTCATGCCGCGAAAGTTCTAATACATCGTTGATCAGATGGAGTAATTGTCTACCATTGCGTAGCACCCGCTCAATATGTTCTAAATTGGTATAGTTATCTTTTATCTCAGTGTTTCGTCGTTGTTGACGTAAAAACAGATCAGAGTAACCAATAATCGAAGTTAGAGGATGTTTCAATTCGTGGGCTAGTTGTGAAAGATATTCTTGATTTGCGCTAATTAAACGCGTAAGTTCATCATTATGGAGTGTTAGTGATAACTGCAACTGGTGTAATTCTCGCAACCGCTCCTCAACATAACTCTTGAAACATCGAGCGATCGCTTCGTCTATGATAGCGTCAATCAAACGCATGGAACGAATTATCTCTACAGGTGTTCCATTCAATAAATCTGGTTGTAGAGCATCAAATATTACTGTTCGCAGCAGATGATATTCTCTGGCAATTTCTGTTGGATCAAAGCCTTGTTCCGCTCGAATAACTCCATGCTCAAAACTGGCAATAACTATTGACTCAATATCATTATCCTGAGATTTTGACAGCACTGTTGCCATTGCTTGTAAAACATCAGGGATGTGATCCTTTACCGCTGTATAAGATAGGTCATCAGCACTTTCAATCCGTCTATCCTTGCGAACTGCTGCAATCCATTTGTCGAGGATGGTGTCCGTTTTTTCAGCCAGTACTTCACTAAAATCCATTATGTTAAATTCAGCTAGGAGATAGATGAGTAAGCTTCCACATGCAATTAGTTTAGCGAGTGCAGGGAGTTTTTACCAAATTTACCAATTTTGTTCACCTACCAAAAGCAATAGATTGTACATGCTCTGATGTTTGCTGATTAACTATAGCGTTTCCTAATCACATGAGGTACATCATAGTCCCCTCTTCGCTTGCGGGGAGGGGGTTGGGGGTGGGGTTCTTGTACCTCACTCAACTGAGAACCGCTATAACCGTATATAAAAATCTTTCAGTATAATATATATTTATGGTACTAAAAAATACTAAATGATTACGTAATATTCATTATCCTTGGCTCGACTATATTTTTTAGCTGTCTATACAAGGAGTTAATTCACAACACAACTAAAAATATAAGTTTGATTTGTTACAAAAAACCAATACTAACACTTAATTTTGGTATTAAAATTAACAACATTCATCATAAGATAGATGGCTTTTACTGAGCATCGATGTTATATTGTGCATAATTTAGTATCCATTAGAGTAAGTCAGCCTAATTCAGCGTGTCACAGTGCATAACGCTGGAGCGGAGGAACCAAATTGTGGGGCGTATCTCAGAGAAAGTGAGGAGTTGAGAGTGAGGAGTTAGAAGTTACTAATACTAAATATTTAACTCATAACTCATAACTCATAACTCATAACTTTCTTCAGAAGGGCATCTCTCAGCCCTAGCCCGTCAGCTAACTTCGTAGGCATTGAGAGGAGACTGAAGAGACGGCATTTTTATAATGTTCCGATCTCATCGGTGTCCAAGGCTGGTACTGCTCGAATTTTTTGTACCTGCACTTAAATCTGTTGAGGTCGTAAATGATATTTCAACTAAATTTGGCTGCGATCGCAGCGATCGCTGGACAAGCTGCTTGGAAAAAGGCAAAGCCTGTCATCGTTAGAGATGTCTTCTTTCTACCTGTGTTGGGGTTCTTGGGAATAATTGTGCTGTGGTGGATTATTGCACTTGCCAACCATGAATTGATGCCCACCCCACCAGAAGCGCTAATCGCTAATCTAGACTACATAAGAAATCCCTTCTACCAGAGAGGCCCAGGTAACTTAGGAATTGGTTGGCTGTTGATTGCAAGTCTGCGCCGGGTATTAATAGGCTTTTTGTTAGGTGCGGTAGTAGCGATACCTTTAGGGTTTTTAATTGGCATGTCTAGACCGGCAATGCTAGCACTCAATCCGATCATTCAAATTTTTAAACCTGTATCGCCTTTAGCTTGGCTGCCCATCGCCTTAGCAATTTTCAATTTAGCAGAACCTTCAGCGATTTTTGTCATCTTTATTACCTCCTTATGGCCAACAATTATTAATACCGCTTTAGGAGTTTCTAGCGTTCCCACAGATTATTTAGATGTAGCACGAGTGCTAGAAATGCCCCGTTGGCGGCGGATTACAAAAATCATTTGGCCTGCAAGTTTACCCTATATTTTTACAGGTTTACGAATTAGTTTAGGTATAGCTTGGCTAGTAATCGTTGCCGTGGAAATGCTCACAGGCGGTATTGGGATCGGCTTTTTTGTCTGGGATGAATGGAGTCGTTTAAACCTTAGTTCAGTCTTTTTAGCTGTGTTCATAATTGGCTTAACTGGGTTAATCCTGGATTACGCCGTGGGCAAAATCCAAGAATTAGTAACTCATCGCCCGAAAACTTCCAACTAACAAAATTCGGCTGCTATCAAAACAGCAAGATGTAACGAGACTCTGCGTCTGAAGCGTGAGCAATTAATCACCAATGGAGCTACAAGAATGGGTGATATTAACTGGACTCGACGAGATATTATCAAGGGAATAGGAGCAACAACAGCGGGAATGGCGCTGTCCTCCTGTGCGATTTCAGGAGATAGATCAGCCAAAGGACTAACAGAAGAAGCTTTAGCTGTGCAACCAGTAGTTAGATCGGAAGACCTAGAAAAATCTGATCTTACTGTTGGTTACGTTCCTGTTAATGATTGTGCGCCATTTGCGATCGCCTGGAAAAAAGGTTTCTTCCGCAAGTATGGTTTGAACGTTACACTCAACCGCGAAGCCAGTTGGGCCACCTCCCGCGATGGTTTAATTTTTGGTCGCCTGGATGCTTCACCCGTAGTATCTGGTGCTGTTACCAACGCCAGAATTGGTGCTGAAGGCGCACGCCACGCCCCCTTGTGTGCAGCCATGACGATTCACAGTCACGGTAACGCCATGACAATGAACAAAGCCATGTGGGATTTTGGGCTGCGTCCGTGGTATGAGTATCAAGAAAAATATGGCGATGGCGCTTTAGAAGCCTTTGGGCGCGATTTCCGAGGCTACTTTGACAAGCAACCGCCAGAAAACAGAGTTTGGGCAGTAGTATTAAGTTCCTCCATTTACGAATACTTTGTCCGTTACTTATCCGCCGCCGCAGGTGTTGATCCGCTTAAAGAGTTTCGCGTCATCATCGTTCCGCCACCCCAAATGGTAACAAACGTGCGGATTGGTGCAATGCAAGCTTACATGGTTGCAGAACCCTGGAATACGCGAGCAATAACAGGTAACGAAAACATCGGCTTTACCTTCGCACAAGGTAAAGAAGTCTGGTTGGGACACCCAGATCGACTCTTAGGGGTGATGGAATCTTTCATCGACAAATATCCCAAAACCTATCGTTCTTTAGTCAAGGCGATGATTGAAGCTTGCCAGTATTGCAGCAAAGTAGAAAACCGCCAAGAAGTCGCCGAACTGATAACACACCGTTCCTTTACAGGTGCAATACCTAAAAAGAAAAATGCCCCAATTGCGAAATTTACAAGTCCGGGAATTCTCGGCAATTACAACTATGGCGGCTTTGACGGCAAAGACCGCACCATCAAAGCCGCTGACACCACGATTTTCTTCGATATTCCTGACAACCTTCCTAAACAGCCAGGAGAACACTCTACATTTTTATGGAGATCGAGAAGTCTCTGGTTGATGACACAAGCAGCCCGGTGGGGACAAATTAAGGAATTCCCCAAAAATGCCGAGAAACTAGCAGAACTTGGCTGGAGAGCAGATTTATATCGGGAGATAGCATCTGAAATGGGCATCGAATGTCCCAAGGATGATTACAAGGTCGAACCACCAGAAGTATTTATAGATAAGAAAGGCTTTGACCCCAGTGATCCTGTGGGCTATCTGAATAGTTTTGCGATCAGGGCTAACGCTCCCACTAACTTTTTCATGTCTTAAATTTCAAGTTCAAATATTGACTAATGACTAAATTAGAAAGGAGCATTTGAGGATGAATTATACTTCATTACCTATTAATACCTACGAAGAAGTCATGCCCCGCAATGGATTTTTAGAAGTTGAAAATTTAGTCAAGTCTTATCCAACACCTGATAAAGATGATTTTGTCGTTTTAGATGGGGTTAATCTGACGATTGGTGAAGATGAATATATTTCTGTAATTGGTCACTCTGGTTGTGGTAAATCAACATTACTGAAAATTATTGCTGGTTTAGAAAAAGCAACTTCAGGCTCAGTAAGGCTAGATGGACAAGAAATTCATAAGCCAGGAGCCGAACGGATGATGGTATTTCAGAACTATTCGCTGTTACCTTGGTTAACTGTGCGAGAGAATATCCGTTTAGCTGTGGATGAAGTGCTAAAAAATGCTAATCGATCTGAAAAAATTAGCATTGTCAATCAACACTTGGCAATGGTAAACTTGACGGCGGCGGCTGACAAATATCCTGATGAAATATCTGGAGGGATGAAACAACGAGTAGGTATTGCCAGAGCTTTAGCAATTCGTCCCAAAATGTTGCTGATGGATGAACCTTTTGGGGCACTAGATGCGCTAACTCGTGGCAAATTGCAGCGGCAGGTATTGGATATTTGGGAAAATAATCGTCAAGCAGTGATGATGATTACCCACGATGTAGATGAAGCAATTTATATGTCCGATCGCATCGTCTTGATGACCAATGGCCCATCTGCTAGTATAGGAGAGATATTAAAAGTTCCTTTTGAGCATCCACGCGATCGCGCCGCCATGCGAAACTCAAAAGAATATTTTGAACTCCGCAACCACGCCCTAAATTTCCTTGATCGATATTTTGCCCAAGACGAGTAAATTAGATTATCATTTTTTTTAGTGGGTAGCCTAATTCAAATTTATGAAAGCTGAATTTGGAACGGAGGAACCAATGTTTGGGGCTAATCTTACGAGAGACACCTTCCAGTCTTAGCCCGTCAGCTAACTCCGTAGGCAATGGAAGGAACCCCCAAGACTTTGGCTGTAATACAGTTATTATTGGGGTTTCCTTGATTGATTTAAGATTTGAAATTTTGGTTATCGCCACTCAATCTAAAATCCAAAATCGTTCGACTGAGCGTAGCCGAAGTCCAAAATCTCAAATTGATCGCCCTGCTTCTCATTGTTAATTCATTTCATTGGGAGAAGTAAAGCTGTGCAAATTAAGCCAATGTTAGCACGTCTGCAAAGTGCCACAGGCCGAGATGACTTAATTGAACAAATGGTACTGTTGCCAGAACCAAAAAAACCTTTTTCTAAAAAACCTCAACAAGCAAAAGCAGTTAATTTAATTGTTGCTTATGACGCATCTCCTAACAGTCATACGGCGCTAGATATTGCTTTTTGGATTGCCCATCAAACGCGTTTAGCCACCAATGCAGAAGTCACAGTTCAAGCCGTTTATGTGCTAGAAGACAATCAAAGTAGCCACCATCCAAATGTCTTGAGCTTACCAATACAACAACCTCCATTTGAGTACCAAATCAGTGAAATATCAAAGTCTGCCACACAGGTATTAACTCAACCCCAATTGCAGACAGTGGTAACTCCCCTGCAACAAGCAGATATAATTCTCTGGCAAGCCCGAAGTCTGGCTGAAGAATGGCAGGGTTGCTTCAAATCTCATTTGCGCTTTGGCTGCATTTCTACAGAACTTAAAAAAGTTGTTGAATCAGAAGCTGCCGATATTCTGTTTCTGGGTTGCAACTCTGTCAATCATCCGATGATTGAGGCACTAGGTTCTAATTTCCCCTGTGCCGTTTTGGGTATTCCCAGTTGTATTGATGAATAATCAGTGTTAAGACTTTCAGTAATTTTTATCTAATTGTAATCATAGATAAGTCAATACGGTTCGGTTAAGAATATTGTAGGTTGGGTTGAAGCTTTGCGAAACCCA
>JAHCSU010000532.1 GCA_023522315.1 Nostoc sp. CCCryo 231-06 | reverse complement strand
TTCCCTGATTCTACCCTGCCCGTTGAAATAGAAGAGGCTTCTGTTAATGATTCTAGTCAAGAGTCGCAACCATTGCCAGAGCGATCGCCAAAGCCACCTCAAAAGCGGCGTTGGCCCCTGCTGTTGGGAATCGTCCTATTAATTGCAGGTGTTGGTATTGGTTGGCGCTGGTGGCAAACTAGTAATGCTAGCAATGCACCACCGGGCGGGCCTGCTGCTGGTCAACCTATGGCAATTCCCGTCAAGCTAGCAACTGTGCAAACTGAAACTGTGCAAGAAAGTTCGGAGTTTATTGGCTCCTTAGAGGCACCAGGTTCGGTAATCATCAAGCCACAGGTTGAAGGACGAATAACCCAGGTTTTCATCCAAGAGGGCAACCGTGTTCAACAAGGGCAAGTTATTCTTAGCCTGGAAAGTGATAATGTCCAAGCTCAATTATCACAAGCAAAAGCCGGACTAGAACAAGCCCAAGCACGTCTTGCTGAACTCAAAGCGGGTACGCGACAAGAAGAAGTTGCCCAAGCCAGAGCGCAGTTAACCCAAGCCCAAGCTCGCTTTAGAGATGCCCAATCGGGATCGCAACCAGAAGAAATTGCTCAGGCTGAGGCTCAAATTCAGTCAGCTAAATCTGATGTGGAACTAGCACAGTCACGAGCCAAGCGATACGCACAATTGAGAAAAGAGGGTGCAGTTTCTCAAGATGTCTTAGAAGGATATGTCAAAGAACAGCAAAGTGCAGAAGCTACCCTTGTCGTAGCCCAAAAACGCCTAGACCAAGTTCGCAAAAGTAGAAATTCTAGTATCAATGAGCTAGCTGGTGCCCTAGAACAACAGAAACAAAACTTAAGGCAACAAGAAAATGGTTCCCGCCCAGAAGAAATTGCCCAAGCGCGATCGCAAGTAAGTCAAGCAGCTGCCCAAGTCCAAGCTGCCCAAGTCCAAGTGCAATACACAAAAGTCCTTGCACCTTTCACTGGCATTGTTGGTGATATTCCCACAAAGGTGGGAGATTATGTGGAAAAAGCAGACCAGCTCACTACACTGACTAGAGATGACTCTTTAGAACTGAATATTTCCATTCCTCTAGGAGAAGCCAAAAAGCTGCGCTTGGGATTACCAGTGCAAATGCTGAACGCCCAAGGTCAACCTACAGCAAGGGGTAAGGTGAGTTTCATCTCTCCAGATGTCAGTTCAGATACGCAAACAGTTTTGGTAAAAGCCAACTTTGGTAATTCTAGAAGTCAACTGATCAACCGCCAGTCAGTGCAAACCAAAGTGATTTGGAATGAACGTCCGGGAATCTTAATTCCAGTTACAGCAATATCT
>JAHCSU010000531.1 GCA_023522315.1 Nostoc sp. CCCryo 231-06 | reverse complement strand
CTGCAAACCAACGAGGTAACAGCTTTTCTGTTGCGGATCGACCGTAAAACAGGCTTAAGGGGCGCAGAGAAAGATTGGGCGCTTGAGGCTTACTGCCAAATTCTCGGCAACCGCCACTATTCTCTGAATAATTTGCGTGATGATTTGCGATCGCTCCTCACTGAAATGGGCAATACCTTTATATGTATGGGCAGTGATGACGATGACCTATCTCTTGAACGCATGAAAAATGCTGCGACTGCTTTGGACACTGCCCATTATTCAGCTGTTGCCAAGGCGGGGGATATTACAGCGAGTGAGTACCGCGCCCGTCAGAGCAAGGATTACCTTGACCCTAGCGAAATTTTTGAATGTGAAAAGTTTCGTATCTTTGATTCCTACGGCATCGAAGTAACCGAATCACTCGTAGAAATGGATAAAGGCGGTCGCTTAATAGGAGCGATCGCTGGACTTGAGGCAATTTTAGCCCCAGCCGAGGAATCAATTGTTGACACCAAAACTGGACGGACTTATCCCACGCCACCCCTTCAGGTCACCCAAAAAGACCGCACGGAACGAGACAATCTACCTTTGTGCATCGACTGGGGTAATTACTCGGCGCGGTGGCTGGCTAGATTTAACCTGGGGCTGCATCAAATTCTCACTTCTTTAGTGAGGGGCCATGAATTTACTGCCTCGGATGCCACTTTACTGAAGATGACAGCGATCGCTATACATTGTGCGGCTCATGTCAAAGCAATTCTTGGGTTTACCATCCCCAGTGACTGTAAACCTATTTGGTTGCTCGGTACTTTAGTCGAGCAGATGGGGCTAAAGTTGACCTGCCGCAAGCAGGGTAAACGGGGTCAACAGGTGAAAATTTTCTCTTTATCTAAAAAGGAGTTGGAATTTGCTCAAGAGGTAATTGCTCATCGTGTGGCAAAGCGTAATCAAAAAGAAAATCGAACCTATAACGTTGGACAAACCCCTGCTGTGTATAGCCCAGAACCCAATCACCAGTCCGTATCCACCCCCCCCCTTAATGCTATAGGGAACCCCCATGAAGGAGGGGTGGATACTACCGAATCTGAACCGCCTCCGACCGATCGCATTACGCTACTCCACTGCGTAGAAATACTACGAAGAGGTATTTCTCGTGGAGTGGACGCGATTAAAGGCATTCTTAAACGATGGACTGGGGATTTGCGGTGGGAGACGGTGTTGGAACTTGAAGCGATCGCTCTTGATGAACTGCGATCTCTTGAGGCTCAAGTACCGGAATTTTATCAATGGCTAAGTGAAGAGGTGTTGCCAATGGAGGGATAAGAAAGAGCGATCGCCCTGTCCCCATTTCAGGAGACAATTACTTATCAGAATCTTGCTTATAAGAAGGAACGTTCCGATAAGTAAATGCATGAAACCCTTGAAAACACCACCTCCTCTTCCT
>JAHCSU010000530.1 GCA_023522315.1 Nostoc sp. CCCryo 231-06 | reverse complement strand
CTATCTCAACACCAGTTTCGAGAAGCTTTAGAAGTATTAAATAATTCATCTGTTGTCGGTAAGGCAACGCCAGCATTGATTATTAAAGGTGTTAAACCATTGTTAATCACAGCTAACGGTCACGGGTCTAGGCAATCATGTAGAACCGACAAATTCGGTTTTCCAAATAGACACGTACCTAGAAAGAAAATCCACTTTGGCTTTCAAACTGGCGACATTGTTTCATCTGTTGTCACCACTGGTAAAAAGGTAGGACAGTATGTTGGAAAAGTTGCTATACGTTCGTCAGGTAGTTTCAATATTTCAACCAATAACGGATTGATTCAAGGAATATCTCACAAATTTTGTAAGCGTATTCATGCAAAAGATGGTTATTCGTATGCAATTTAAATCCAAGAAATTGGGAATTACTCAACTGCTTGCACTGAGCTTTGCCGAAGTGTTCCTCTCATTGTTTTCGCATTCGCTCAAAGTCATTCAAGGAACGTTTCGTAATTCCCCCTCCATTCCTCTCACCACCAAATCTGTACCCAGATTTGGTGGGAGTCTCCTGGAGAGTTAGATGAAACGATTTATCTTCATCTTTTTAATAAGTCCTTTGTGCATAATCGGCTACTTTGAAATTAGCTTATCACAGGCTGAAAAACTTTTTTGGCTGAATTTGAGTCTTTGAAATCCTGCTCACGAAATCATTTTGCACTCCGCACTCAGAATTTTTGCTGATTATACAGCACTTCCCGAAGTTATGAGGTACACTAATTAATCGAATTATCGTTTGTA
>JAHCSU010000529.1 GCA_023522315.1 Nostoc sp. CCCryo 231-06 | reverse complement strand
CTAAACTATGTAAAGATAAATAAGTCGAATGCATTACTAACGGAACGTCTAAACCAGCTGTAGATAACCAAGGAATAAATACTTCTTCGGCTGGCTGATTCCAAGTTGCTTGTAAAGCGATCGCACTATGTACAAACGCCAAAAATGTCATTACCAAATTTACATAACCCGCCGGTCTTGGCCCCGTTTTCCGAATGATCCCCGGCGACCAAGGTACGGCTAACAAGCCACCTATTAAGGCATAGCACGGAACTAGCCAAACAGTCTCAAGTAGAAACTGAGCCATTAACTTACCTCTATATTGTCATCAAAAATTTGGTGGTTTGAATCAACTCGCGTTGATCCCCGTTAACTTAGCGATGTGTACGATGGGCTACGCCTACGCAGATCAGACAATTTTATCTTTATTTAATTTTCTTAGAAACAGCTTACCGTTATCTTTGTCAAAATGGTATTACTTTATCTAAACAAATTTGAGATAAATACTCTAAAGAAATCTTATATAAAGAACTATTTGAATAATGAATAATAGCTATTGCTTTTTATCTATTCATCATGAGTTTTTACTTATTGACATAAATGATAAAAGACGCAAAGGACTTGCGTCTCTACAATTCAGCTAAATATGCTTCACGCTTCGGTAATTTTGTCAATCTGCCAAAAAACAGAAATAATCGCAGGCGTTTGGTCAAATTGGCTGATGGGGGCGGGTTTCATGTCCCGGTAGTCCAACAGTTGGACTAAGATGAGGTAAGCGATCGCTAAAATAACCGAAATCGCACCTGTAATAATGGCAACTAATTTTGAACGCTCCATCAGTATTTCCTTTAGTGCAAGTTATTGTGCTGTGTCTATATCTACATTAATACTTGAGACACACACCACACACTGACCAATATACTTGCAGTTGATCAAAGCAACGGTTTAGACGTTCCGTTAGTAATGCATTCGACTTATTTATCTTTACATAGTTTAG
>JAHCSU010000053.1 GCA_023522315.1 Nostoc sp. CCCryo 231-06 | reverse complement strand
ATATCATCGATGAGAACTTCTACACCGATGGGATAGGCGGTGTGAACTTCTCGTTTCCCCTGGTTGTAACGAGAATACAGAGTCGTACCATTGCCAAAGTCTAAAATGGTTAATTTTTTGGGTAGTTGATGCCCAAACAATGCACCCATCCCCTCTAGAACGACTTTTAGCACTTCTACTTTCACATCTGATTGTTTGCCAGCTAGTATTGGCTGATATTCTCCACTTAGCACTTTTTGCAATTCATCAGCCAGAGCAACATCATGTAAGCTGACGACTAATTTTAAATGCCAAGCCTTACGGTGTGGTAGATGTGCCAATGCACCAAATAAAGTCAACAAGGCATTATTGACTTTGTTTTCATTGTTATCTGTATTGCGGTCAAAATGATAACCTGTGCGGAAGGCTGATTCTCCAACAGTGTAAGCACTACCATTAAAAACTACTCGTCCGGGTACATCTTCCATCTCGGCTGTGGAAATATAGCTGGGGACACGAACTACTTCAAAGCCATCGACTAAAAGTTTTAGGCTTCC
>JAHCSU010000528.1 GCA_023522315.1 Nostoc sp. CCCryo 231-06 | reverse complement strand
GGCAACTCACCTTCAGATTGGGATGGCAGTATCCGACGGCGCTGATAGGGCACTGTGGAGTCTCCAAAATTGCTCAGGTACTCTTCAGTGTTGAGGACTTCATCAACAAAGCCTCTAATACCCTTGGTAGCGACTACAATTGACCAGGCAATTTTTTCCCGCTCACTGTATGGGTCGCGTCCTAGAACGCGCTGGATTACTTGCTCAACAAAGCGATAATTATTGTTGAGGTCGTAGAAGCTTTTCTTAAAGGTATTGGAAAGTAGCAATCCACGAATAAAGTCCCGCACTGTAATCTGTCCATTACGGAGTTGGGACTCTAAAAATGTTTCGCGATCGGCAGCAAAGGCATGAAAGAAAATTTGACGATATGCTGCTTCGATCAGAACGTCTAAATCTGACGGAGAAAGCAGATTGTCTGTACTAAAAATCCTGGGCTGTTCATCACCCGGTACTTCGTATGCAGCTACACGCTGGTTCTGACTTGAAGGGTCGTATGTTAACAGAGGAATTGCCACTCTAAAGCCTCCATATTCTTAATTAAAGTTAACAACTTTAGATCACATATTAAGGGAGTAGTTGTATCAGAACTTCAGATTCTGATAAAATTTCACGAAACTTAACTAAGGGGAATTTAACTATTCCAAAAAACAAGGATTAGCTTGTTCGACTCAACCCATAGCTAATCTATAAAGGGAGTGTGGCTTTCAGCCCAATAACTACCTAAAAAACTTTGTTCACATACTTCAGATTAGAAGATTCAGTTTCACCTTTTTGAAATAAAGCAATAATTTTTAACATATAGCAAAAGAAATTAATGGGGAGTGGGGAAGAAGACTTGGGGACAAGGAGAATTAGGAACAAGGGGAAAGACTTGTTGCAAGTTCTCACCTCTTGTCTCCTTGTCTTCTCTACTCCCCCTACTCCCTACTCTCTTGACCTATCCAAAATTTCAGGGGATCTATGGTTGACTTACAGTGAGGCCAACTACGCAAAGTTGCTTCCATCCCTGCCTTCCAGTAGGGTGGTTCCAATCCCAATCCTAAACATAGATGAGATAGGATGCTAGCAAACTGCTGATTGTGGCCAAAGTCTCCTAAATGGGCATGGGCGTATTCATGAACGACTACACTAAACCAGTCTCTAGGTGCAACTCGACCGACATCTATCAGAATAGTGATTGGGTTTGTGAGAATATTGCACAGCCCGTCGATGCCGAAGGATTGAGCTATTGGGACTGCAAAAATTTGGATGTGGCGACGCTCTTGAGGATGAAAGCACTCATGACAAAGGTCGAGATAGGTGTTGATCTGAGCGTTAACGGTGTTAATATTATCGCCGATCCAAGTACAAATGGGGATGCGATCGCGCACGTTATCGAACACATCCACCATACCCGGTTCTAGGGCAAACCCCTGTACCCGATGCAGATAATCTCGGCCACGAGTAAAAGCATCGGTCTGCTTGAGAATCATTCACCAGCCCAAAACTGAATAAAACTGTCTTTTTTCCAGAACATCCGGCCCTTGTCTTTGTGTTACTTCTTCTGGGTTGGAAGCCTCAATAGAAGTTTCAATGCGAGTTTCGGTACAAAATGATGCAGTGCTGAAGCCACCAAAGCGTTTCACTGTACTGGTTCGCAGTCGCATATTTGGGCTGGCGAACCAGAATCTCTCAATGGAACTCATTGTTTCGTATTCGGTTGTCAACACTAGCCCATCTTCATCATCCATGTGAAAAAGACCGACTACAGGCATAATTTCAGCGTAGCCTCTTTCACGAAGTAATTTACCAGCTCTTGGGTTATCGCCATCAGGCACGATCGCAAATATGGTTTTCCCTTGATGGTTCTCCTCATTTTCTCTATCCCAAGCCATTGTGCCCAGCCAACGTACCCGTGATCCACCTACTGACAGGCTGGGATCAATCTGATGATACTGGCACAGTTCAATGATTTCTGGATGATTGGCATCTAGAGTTTCTACCTGTATATCCGATTCTCCTGTTTCTGAGCGCTTAAAGGGCAGGTGATGAGTTGCACGTTGCGATCGCCACTGACCAGCACTTAACTGAAAAAAGTCCATTGCGTCTATCAATCTTCTGACTCCTACTTATTACTCCTGGGGATGATGTTTTGCCAGTTTTTTCTTTTTAAAGTTATTGGTATGTAAATATTCTAAACATTACAGCTATTAGTGGTCAGCTTCAAGACCTAATTGATTTCTGCCCTACGCCACTCGTGACTTCACGTCAAAGTTAGGCGCTGTTAGGCGCTCCATATTCTGTTAAAATATCAAATAGCGAAAACCAAGCTAAATCTGAACCACGACAACTGAAGATATAGGGTTCCACTAGGAAAAAGATACTTTTGTGTCGCTCCTCTAGTGGGTAAAATCTTTAAGGTACTGAGGTTAAACAT
>JAHCSU010000527.1 GCA_023522315.1 Nostoc sp. CCCryo 231-06 | reverse complement strand
CAGCTAGACGAGCGCCGATAAACAAAGGGCTAAGGCTGGTTGAGTTAGAGACTAAAGCACCTTGGCTCAAGGTTAGAGGCTAGGAGCTAGAGGTTAGGGACTAGTGTAAAGCTATTCTCTAATCTCTGGCTCTAATGCGTAATTTTCAGTCCCCAGTCTCCAGCGATGCACTGAGCGCAGTCGAAGTGTCCCCAGTCCCCAGTCCCTAATTTTTAAAGGAGATTGCTTATGTCAATGGTTACTTTACCTGGATTAAAAGAATTAATTGAAAGTATAAGCCGCGATCGCAATTTACCCCGGCTTGCAGTTCAATCAGCGATTAGAGAAGCACTACTCAAAGGCTACGAACGTTATCGTCGCGCCCAAAATTTAGAACGCAAACAGTTTGACGAAGATTATTTTGAGAATTTTGAAGTAGAACTTGATATTGAAGGAGAAGGATTTCGCGTTCTTTCCACCAAAACCATTGTCGAAGCAGTCAATAACACAGACCACCAGATTTCCCTAGATGAAGTTCAACAAGTCGCTCCCGAGGCGCAGTTAGGGGACTCTGTGGTGCTGGATGTGACCCCCGACCAAGGAGAGTTTGGTCGGATGGCGGCGATGCAAACTAAGCAGGTATTGGCGCAAAAATTACGGGATCAACAGCGCCAAATGGTGCAAGAAGAGTTCCAAGATTTAGAAGGAACTGTCCTGCAAGCAAGAGTCCTGCGGTTTGAGCGGCAATCAGTAGTTTTGGCAGTCAGCAGTAATTTTGGTCAGCCAGAAGTAGAAGCCGAATTACCGAAGCGGGAGCAGCTGCCCAACGATAATTATCGGGCAAATGCCACCTTCAAGGTATATCTCAAAAAAGTCTCCCAAGGTCAGCAACGAGGGCCACAGTTGCTTGTGTCTCGCGCTGATGCTGGTTTAGTAGTTTATCTGTTTGCCAACGAAGTTCCAGAAATCGAAGATGAAGTGGTACGGATTGTTGCCGTAGCTAGGGAGGCAAACCCCCCTTCCCGTTATGTTGGCCCCCGGACTAAAATAGCAGTAGATACCCTTGATCGCGATGTAGACCCAGTAGGCGCTTGTATCGGAGCCAGGGGATCACGAATTCAAGTGGTAGTCAACGAATTACGCGGTGAAAAAATAGATGTAATTCGCTGGTCGCCAGATCCAGCAACATATATTGCCAATGCCTTAAGTCCAGCGCGGGTAGATGAAGTACGCCTAATGGACCCAGAATCCCGGCAAACTCACGTACTAGTGGCTGAAGACCAATTGAGTTTAGCCATAGGCAAAGAAGGACAAAATGTCCGTTTGGCAGCCCGTCTAACTGGTTGGAAAATAGACATCAAAGACAAAGCTAAGTATGACTATGCCGGAGAAGA
>JAHCSU010000526.1 GCA_023522315.1 Nostoc sp. CCCryo 231-06 | reverse complement strand
TCTGAGCCAGCGATCTATTGCTTCTAACCTTCGTAATTGATTTTGATTAAGCATTACTTTCTCAAAAGGTAGTTCGTTGATTGCTTCTAACTTGCGTAAATTGATATGCATGAATCCTCTGTCCAAATGCAGACACGCACAATTACCACGACCGTTGAAAATGAACGGACGCAATGCAGATATTGCTGTGAATAGTTGAATGCTCTCAAAACAGCGCTTGCAACCCTTGCAACCCTCGAAAGGAAGTCGCCTTAGCGTTTTGCGCTTGGGTCTTACTGCGTCTGCCTTAAGTTATTGACGCATCGATAACCTTGACACTAATATATTAGCAGCAGGTACTAACAAGTGCAACTCCCTTCCCAAATTTTCTTATTAAGGTGACAATTGCTGACAAGCGATAGTACTTATATGTACCTGTAGAGATGCCTAGTAAAAAGCCGCGAGTCATGGTTTACCTTGACCCAGATAAGCACGAGTTTCTTAAGGAATGGGCTGAGGATGAGCATAGAACCGTTAACAACCTCATAACAATGCTGCTTGAGCAAGCGATAGACAAGAAAAAAGAGGAAAAGGAGGACAAATAAAAGGAAACCGCCTTTGCGTTTTGCGCTTGGGTCTTACTGCGTCTGCCTTAAGTTATTGACGTATCGATAACCTTGACACTAATATATTAATATCAACCAACTGATAATGTCAAGTAAAGCTAGCTATCAATCGAATGGTATCTTTCAAATGCTGATAAACTGCAACAGAATTAGCTGTTAATATCATTTACTTGTTATTGATGCCAGTTAGGAATAAAATCAAGCAGTTTGTTGATGATAGGGGCATTACCCGTTATCAGTTCAGAAAAGATACAGGGCTATCTGCAACCACAGTTTACGCTTTGTATGACAATCCCTGGCAAGTACCACACGTTACCGCGATGAACAAAATTTGTGACACTTATCGCGTTCAGCCTAGCGAGTTAATCGAGTGGGTTCCGCCAGAAGAAGTCAGCGATCGCGTACAAAAAACAAAATAAGGAGGGAATCTGACCGAGGGAAATCAGGCAAACGACGGTATAGAGCGTGTTGAGGGCAAGTTTGACCCACTAGCTGAGACTAGATATTGGCTGCCAGCAGCCTCAGAGCAACACTGCAAAAGGATAGGCAGAAAAAGGGGAATACGATTAGTTAAAGTTGTTGATACCAAGATAGAACCTTTACCAATAATTTGTATTTTTGAGGGACACCCAGATGAGTGAAACAACTACTCAGATACCAGTAAGCGAATTAATCCCAATGCTGACCGCGATCGCGGATCGTAACTGGGAACGTTTTAAAGAAGTTGAAAAACAATTCGTTACAAAACACGGTATAGAGGCTTGGGAAGATTTTTTTGCTTTTCGACTAAAGCCAGCTTTAGACAAAGAATCTGATAGATGGCTGCTAGTTCAGTGGTGTAGCAAAGGTTTTACAGTGAAAGATGTAGCGTGAACCAGGAGGCGTAAAAAACTCATAGGCACGTTAGCCCATCGGGGCAAAATCGAGCAGCTAGTATTATTTCGCATCATTATTTTTTGATGTCGCCAATGTTAACAGTGAAAGACCTACCAAGCGATTTTCAACTCCCACTGCACAACCAAGCAGCGTTTGAAAAAATTAGGGAGGCGATAGACTATCAATCCACCGTTGCTCTAGCGGCTGGTAGTCTTGCGCTGGGTACGGGTGGTGTCGTGCATCCGTTAGGTTGGTTAATTTTTGGATTGGCTTACAAGCCGTTGGTAGTAACTCAAAAACTAGCACGATTAGAAAAATTAGGAACCTCAATTTTCCATGAGTTTGAAAACGAAGGAGTGCAAGTTTTCCCAACACTTCCGGTAGAAAACAACAACCCTATCGACTTGTTTGTGAGATTTCCACGAATAACTCACCTGTTTATCTCCATCCGGTCAAAAGGAGATAGAGAAATTGTCTACAACGAAGCTAGAGAGACTTTACAGGTCAAGCGTAAAGACAAGAATGGACTAAAACTGTGGCAACCCTGCCCACTTGTGGAGTTGGCAGATTACGAGAAGTGGCTCAACAAGAACAGAGATAAGTTTTTGATGTCCTCCCGTGAAGCTCAAAAGACTCCCACAGCAAAAGTTTTAGTCTTATGGCCTCCTACCAAGGCGGCTCATAATCACAATGAACATCTTTATTCGGAGGTGGGAAGTATGAAAATTCTGGCTCTCAGGAGAAAAGGTACTGCGTTTGTTATTCAAGAGGAGGAAGTAACCGAGTTTGTCAGGGCTTGGTTAGCCAAGTACAGATAGGCTAAAAGGTGAAAACCCCGTGTCCCGTTGGGATACCGAGGTTTTCTGATTTTTATTCACTTGGAATTGGGGAATTGGGTTGACCGCCTAATTAATGTCCCTAATAGTAATCTTATCAAACCTTTCAAGGTGTTAAGCCATTGTAACACCAGCAACCCAGACAGAAAGAGCAGTTTAGGATTTTTCTGTTTTTACATTTCTGAACGTTTGTATTAGAAGATTACTTTCGGGATAGCTCCAATTCCTCCAACACACTTCAGGAGGAATAGCTCTCATGTCACCATTACAACAATCTCATAACTCAGTATCGGCGCAATCAGCAGGCCAATCAGAAACTTTTTCTACTGTAAAGACAAAACTTGAGTTGATTGAGAGTCGCATAATCAAGTTTGCGTTTAACGCCACTGGAAAAAACAAAGACTGGGACTTTAAGAAGCTGGCCGCCAACTTCATTGATGTAGAAGGCACTCTAGCCGATGTCCAGCAACACATTAAAGCAGGTCACGCCATTTGTGCCGGATTGTTAGGCGGGAAATGGCGCAGTAAGGCCAATGTCATCGGTTCTCATTGGCTACTACTTGACATTGATAATTCCGATGTCGCCCGTGATGCTTATGACAAGCCAATTAAAGACGAGAATGGAAATTCTATCAAAGTTTACGATCGCCAATTAACCATAGAAGAAGCCCTAGCCCATCCCTTCATTAAAAAACACTGTGCTTTAATTTACACTACTGCCAGTCACAGACCAGACTGGCATAAATTCCGGTTGGTTTTCCTTCTTCCCGAATATGTCCAAGGCGCTGATACTGTAGAAGCTTGTACACGCTTCCTCATGCAGCAGTTACCGCATGATCCAGCTTGTAAAGATGCAAGTCGTGTTTTCTATGGCAGCACAGAGGCAGAATTCCCCCTAGTCAACCCAGAAGCCACTTTACCAGCAGAATGGATTCAGGAAGCGATTGCGATCGCGCAAATTGAGAGGGAGGAGTATCAGCTAAGAATTCAGGAAATTGAGTCACGGCGTAAAGAGTGGCGTGAGATTTCCCTCACTGAAGGCTGGAATATTGACCAGCTAATCCAACAAGCGCTTTCATTCATCCCACCACGCACCCCAGGAAGCGGCAATTATGACGAATGCCGTCAAGTGTTGATGGCACTGGTTAACCATTATGGGGCATCAGAAGCGGAAATTATAGCCGAACAGTGGTCGCCCAGTATCAAGGGTACAACTTGGAACATCCACGCCAAGATTCGCAGTTTTAGACGTGGGGGAATTACGATCGGAACACTGTTTCACATTGCTAAACAGTATGGCTTTCGCTTTCCCAAACGGCAGTATGAATATAACGAACGCGACCAAGGAGTAATTAACCGTGAACAGTGGGAACTTGGGCGAGTCAGAGAGGACTTAAGCAGCTTCCAAAATTTATTAAAGCAAGCGATCGCGCCTTTTGCTTCAATATTTAAAGGATTCAAAGCGCCACCTTCACCGCCGCCCGAACCCGAAATTAATACGAACGCGCCCAATGTAATTATCTACGAAAGGGGCAATATCCCCTTCAAAACCGACATTAC
>JAHCSU010000525.1 GCA_023522315.1 Nostoc sp. CCCryo 231-06 | reverse complement strand
GAGGGATTTAGGGTGAGGGCAAAAACTACGGTTCTCAACATAGATGAGGTTTATCAGGCTAATTAAAACCACATCTCTTGCGATGCCCTGAGCAAGCCGTTAGGTGGGCGTGGTTTCTCTTAGACTAATGACTAATGACTCTCGCGTTGCGGTTTGATATTTAAATATAAAAAAAGATGCTTTAGGCAAATCTGAGGTGATACCAAACAATGTATGCCTCTTTTTTTTGTAATATTTAATATTTAATATTTTATTTAAGCCTGCTAGGCTATTTTGTCATGTTTAATTGATAAAATTATGTTATATTAAATAGCGTGATGGACGCTACAGAAATATCAGTTCCAATGATTGCTGAAGATATCTTAGCCAAAGAGTTCACAAGAGTCCTCAACCACTACTACCCAAAAGTTGGGGAATTACTAGACGGGTGTTATGTAAAAGTCATCACCTGTTTTTGGGGACGACCTGCTAGACGCTTACAATATATAGGAATTTATTGCTCTGCCGAAATGATTTCCTATGTGCAAGCCCACAAAGAAATACTCAGAGAAGTAGCAGACAACATGGGTCTAATACAGGTAGTCTGCATGAATGCCAAGCGATTATTGCGCGACCCGATGTCGAACGTCAAACACAACAACCCACGCCTATGGTTGGAGTTGCAGTGGGTTGCAAATTAGTTATTTATCGCATTAATGGAGAGAGGAAAATTGAGAACTTTAGTCCTTAAATATTTAAGCACTAAAGTGCTTACTACGAACCTATCGACCACTAGAATAGCCAGCACAAAGTATTAACGCAAGTAATGAAAACTGGAATTTTCTGCAATTACGATAATCATCACCAAGATGCTCGTCGTGCCATCTTTGAGCAAGTCGCGCTGATAAAACAGGCGGAAAGTTTAGGTTTTGAGTCAGCCTGGGTGAGTGAGCATCATTTTAGTGAATCCAATCTCAGCCCGTCTATGTTGCTGTTAATGGCACATTTGGCGGGACTGACTTCAACTATCAAATTAGGCACTGCGGCGGTGTTACTGCCATTCCATAACCCGATTCGGGTAGCGGAAGATATCGCCACTCTCGATAACCTGTGCAATGGACGATTATTATTTGGAGTTGCCAAAGGTGGCCCCTTTCCCCAACAAAACAAGCATTTTGCGACACTCCCAAGTGAATCCCGTCCCAAGATGCTAGAAGCGATCGCACTGATTCACAAGCTGTTATATGAAACTGATGTATCGTTTAATGGCAAGTATTATCAATGCGATCGCTTAACCATTTACCCAAAACCATTGCAGAGTCAAATACCAGTATATGTTGCTACTGGCGGGGATGATGGTATCGAGTTTGCCGCTAAACATTCCTTCAGCTTGATGGGTGGGCCGCCATTTTCCCTAGAGAGATTGAAGGATACTGTTACCAAATATCGAGCCTTAAATTCTAGTGGTGCGGAAAACTTTGTGCTGGCACGTTTCTTTTATGTTGGCAAAACATCTGATGAAGCAGTGAGTGAGGCATTGCCTTTCATCCGCCAATTTAGTCAGAAAATGAAAGCTAATTCGGCTCAAGTATTACAGAATAGTGCGAATCCCAACCAAAAACCATTTGATCGCACAAACATTTGTTTCGACGAAGATTATTTGATTGAGAACTCAATTATCGGTGATGTGGAGACTTGTCGAGACAAAATCAAGAAATTTCAGGACGAATTAAATTTAGGTACCCTAGCACTCAAACCCTCGTCTTCGGATATGCAAAAAAACCTGGAGAGTTTGACGCGCTACAACCAAGAGGTGCGAAACTATGTCTTCTAAACTATACCTACTTCCTCCCGATGATTTACCTCCAACTGAGGTAACGAAACAGGATGGAATGTTGCAGATGGAGCTAGAACAGTCTACTGGCAGATGCTTTTATTTAGCTTGCGATCGCATTACGCGAGTCCTGTTATCTAATTGTCAGTGGTATCTTACAACAAATGCTAGCATCTTAACATTAATTATTGACTGCCCTGACTTAGTATCTTACTGGCATATAGTTAGCAATATTGCCCAGTTAGGTAATAGGTTAGAGCGGTTTGCTAGCAACGGTAAAATCCGCGTTTATCCGCCATTTGGCAAGGGGATGCCATTTGAAATCAGCGTAAATGAAATATCAGCTTATCGAGATTGGCTTTGAGGTAAATAGAAACTGGGAATCACAAAAAATATAGGTGATTCATCCTTATCACACCCTGTACTTCTAAAGTGCAGGGTGTCGCAATATATATTATGTTACAGTTTACTATAAGTTGGTACTTCAATCTAAGTTTAATTGTCATAGTTATGCAAAGAATTTCTATAGAAAATTTTGGGCCAATTAATACATTTGAAGCTGATGTCAAGGATGTAATGCTATTGATTGGCCCCCAGGCGAGTGGAAAAAGTACACTTAGCAAGTCAATTTTTATATTCAAATCTATTAAAGACGAACTAATTAAATTCATTTCTGATGTCAGTAATGAACAGCTTGAACGACCTATTAATGAATTTTCAAAATATCTGAGGAAAAGATTTGTAGAATTTTTTGGTACGACTAAGCAGATGCAGGCATTTAGTCTGAAATACTACTACTCTCCTGAAAAAGAAATAACAATTACTTTAAACTCTCAAGGTTTCGTAGATGTAAATTTTAATTCCAATATTTTGGATGATATGAATGTGATATTTAAAAATGTGCGTAATTATAATGAGAGGGTGTCAAGAAGTCAAACTCGTTATTTAACCTTAGAGGAAAGATTAGAAATAGACTCAGAAAAAACTCTATATCTCAAATCTATTAAATTACATATTGATGATTTATTTGAAGATACAAGATATACAGTATTTATCCCTTCTGGTAGAAGCTTAATATCAACTTTAGCCGATCAGCTTCAGGATATAGAACCGTATAGTTTAGATTTCTTTATGAAATCTTTTGTAGAACGTATAAATCGATTAAAACTTTCTTTCAGAGATACATTGAATATACTAATTGAAGAAAGAGAGAGTCTAATAAGCGAAGAAGCTAACCTGAGTGAGGTCAAATATGCTGCTAGTATTATTAGAAAAATTCTGAAAGGTGAATACCGCTTTGAAGCTGATGGCGAAAGAATTTACCTGAACGATAAGCAGTATGTGAAACTACAGTATGCTTCTTCAGGACAACAGGAGTCGGTTTGGATTCTTTTGCTTATATTCAGATATATTTTAGATGGAACAGGTGTGTTCATTGTATTTGAAGAGCCGGAAGCACATCTTTATCCAGAAACACAAAGTGATATAGTAGAACTTATTGGTTTATTAGCAAATATTAATAATAATCAGATAGTTGTAACTACCCACAGTCCATACATTCTATCGTCTTTTAACAATTTGTTATACGCTTACCAAATCGGTACGAATAAGGTTGGTATGGAGAAAGAAGCTGTGGAGAGCATTGTAAATAAAAATATTTGGGTTGATCCGAACCGTACTTCAGCTTACTTTATCTCTGAAAATCACTGCGAATCAATCTTTGATGAAGAACTTAAACTTATTCAAGCAGAAAAAATAGATAGTGCTTCCAGTATAATTAATAACAAATTTAATGATTTATTCAACTTAGAAAACTGAAAATGTGCAAAGATTTATTTAGACAAAGTGAATGTACAGAATATTGTGATAATCGAAGAACAATAGTTGTCAGAGATTCTGGTAATTCACAAGAATACAGAGTTACCAATAGCAGCAGTAAAGAGTTTTGCAAAATTAGGGTCGATAACTGCTTAATTAGAGAAGGAGAAAAATGTGACTATTTAATTTTGGACTGTCAAGATAAACTAGCATTTTTTGTTGAATTAAAGGGACAGGACTTAAAAAAAGCATTTACTCAGATAGATTCATCTATTAATATACTTATCGATGAAATTCAAGATTTTAAAATTTATGCGCGTATTGTATTGAATAGAACGCCAAGCCCTAATATTAATAGTTCTATGGAAATTAAACTTAAGAAACGGCTCAAAAGACATAATGGTGAGGATAGCCGTGAATTTGTAAAGTATATGAGTCAGGTTTTACAAGAAAGTATATAAAAATTAGAAACGAGATATTTACTAATGGTTGGGGCAAAGCTTCTGGTAAAAGTTTATAAATTTAAACCAGGTTTTTACCCAAAGCTTTGCCCAAATGCTAATGTTTGCTTACGCCAAAATTGCCATTCCTGAAGGAGGCAAATCAATTCGCACAGTTGCGCGACGGTCGTTGTGATGTTGCACAGTTACAGTTTGATTCTGCCGTGAATTGCGTAAATCGGCATCTCTCCAATCACTTTTGTATAAAAAAGTCATTTCTGAGTCTTGAGGATGCATATAAGTATCTACTGTTACTTCTGCACCTCGATTTTCTAAGCCGTTGGTATTCAGCACCATCAACACTTCTGTGTCAAATAGCACTTGTGACCAAGCAACTAATTCGCCTTGTCCAGGAATCGAGAAGGGGTAATTATAAAAGGATGTTTCGCGTAGGTAGTGATGTCCCTGACGCAATGCTTTACCAATTTTATCGTGACTGTTGCGAATCCGCGCGATCGCAGCTATCCGTAAATAGGTAGGATGGTCAATATCAAAGAAATGAGAGTCTGCTGTTTGAAACGCGCCAAAAGCACCGCCAAACATTGCTTCTTTAATATATCTATCTTCGGCAAACTTTCCGCCTTCTATGCTGTAATCGTGATAACCTTCATTCCCATCAAATGCCTGTTCTGTCCCATAATAAATAGCAGGGATTCCTGGCATAGTTAATTGCACGCCGACAGCATGAGCAACTTGCTCATAAAGATTAGGCACATTACTGTATGCGGCAAATCTTTGCTTATTAGTCCGGGATGACATCTCATCGTCATCTAAAATTGAGACATGATATGTCCCAATTTGGCGGTATTCTCCAGCAAGATTGTTTTCGCTATACAAATCAAAAAATTGCTTGGGATGTACTAACCCTTTTGCGAATGCAGCCAATTCATTAGGGGTTTGCACGCTGTCTAATACAGCACTAAGGTTGCGAGCAATAATGTCTATGTACGCACCAGCCATACTACCGGAGGTTATTTCCCCAGTTAGTAAAAAGTTTTCTTTACCGATAGATTCGGCGTATTCACGAATAAGAGTGCAGAATTTGCGCGAATCTTCAGGAGAAACGTGCTTGAGGCTGTCTATTCGCAAGCCATCGCAGTCAGAAAGAGCAATCCAATATTGATAAACTCTGGCTAAAGCTGCAATTACCTCATCTCTGTTAAACCAGTTATCAGCACTCTGGCTGTATGTTACATCTAGGATTACATACATCCTGCGATCGTGAGCAGCATCGATTAAATCTCTTAAATCTTGACGAGTGCCAAAGTGGGGGTCAACATCTAAAAATTCTTGAATGCGATCGCTGTGGTAAGCTTCTAATTCAGAACTTTGTCGCCAAGGTGGATTAATCCACAGCGTTGTTACTCCCAGTCGTTGCAAGTAGTCCAACTTACTCTTAATTCCCCTAAGAGTACCACCAACAAACTTTGTCCCTGCTGCCATCCAGTCGGCTTTGTCTTTAACTTGGAATTTTAAAGGGTTGGTGTGGTCAAAAAGCTCCCTTTGATTTTCATTATCGTCACTGAATCTATCTAATATCAATTGGTACAAAAATTGGTCGCGCCAATTGATAGGACTCGGATAAACTCTCCCTCGTGGTTTCAGGTCTGTTTCGGAGAGTTGCTGGGGTGTCAATTCTTCAACTTTAGCCATGAGGATTTACGCACAGATAGGAAAATGCAAGTATGCACTCTCTATGCTATAAAAAATACTTCAAATTTTCATGAACCCGCAGAGGGATTTAGTAACTCAATGACTTAATTTTGTGATGACAGGTTTTAATTTAAACGCATAGGCGCTTCTCTACGAGACGCTACGCGTAGCTTGCTTCCCCGGAGGGGTACGCCTTCCCGCAGGGTAAGTACGCATTCGCATTAGCGAAGCGGTAGCGACGTTAAAAGCGTCAGCGTCTCGCAGAGAAGGAAAGCGCAGAGGGACGCAAAGTTTTTGCTACAAGGATACATTTAGCCAGGTATACCAATTCTCTAACCCAGTACCAGTAGTTGCAGAAACTTGAAAAATCTTAATTTGGGGATTTACTTCTTTAGCATAAGCTATGCACTTTTGAACATCAAATTGCACGTAAGGTAGCAAATCAATTTTAGTGAGAATCATTACATTACTAGCACGGAATATATGCGGGTATTTTATCGGCTTATCTTCTCCCTCTGTGACGGAGAGAATCACGACTTTTGCATTTTCTCCCAAATCAAATAAAGCTGGACAAACCAAATTTCCCACATTTTCAATCATCACAACTGAATTCAGAGGCGGATTCAGTTGTTGTAAACCCCTGTCTATCATTGATGCATCTAAATGACAGCCTGTTCCGGTGTTGATTTGGATGACTTTAGAACCGGTTTCTTTAATTTTTTTGGCATCATTAGCAGTTTCTTGGTCGCCTTCAATGACACTAATAGATAATTGATGCTTTAAATCATTGATGGTTCGCGTCAAAAGAGTTGTTTTGCCAGCACCGGGAGAACTCATTAAATTTAAGGCGAGAATATTTCGACCTTTAAACCATCCCCGATTTTGGGCAGCTATCAAATTATTCTTTGCTAATATATCCTGTTCTAAAGATATCGTTGTATTGTGTATTTTTGCATGAATTTGAGACGCTTCTATATGAGTGTTGTGATTGTGTGAATGAGTGATGATAGTCCCATCTGGTAAAGTGTGAGTATGATTATGTTCAGTTTCATCTGTTTCCAGATTGGTAATTTTGATTTCGCTATCATCAGAACAACCGCAGGTTACACACATAATTCCTCTATTTCTATTTCTTTAATTTTCAGTTCTTCACCAGTAATTAAATCTAACTGCACGCTACCGCAGTTACAGATACCAAATGGTTTATCTAAATAAATTTCTGCCCCGCATTGGCGACATCGCCCTAATCCAGGAATTTCTAAAATTTCTAATATCGCCCCTTCTAAAACTGTGCCTTGAGCGCAAATATCAAAACAAAATCGGATTGCGTCGGGCATAATGGCTGAAAGTTTGCCAATTTCTAATAAAACTCGCTGCACTTTTGCGCCTTTGGCATGTTCAGTCACAATTGCCACAATATTTTGGGTAATTCCAAGTTCGTGCATACTATATCTATTAAGTATTAACAAATTCGTGGCAATTGGTCGCCTACCAGCATATCAACAATCCTTTCAGCACCAAAAACTGTTTTTAACAATACGATACCTGGGGGTGAAGTAATAACTTCGCCAATAATACAAGCATCTTTGCCTGCTGGGTGTAATTTCATAGCTGATAAAACATTGTCAGCATTCTCTTTTGGAACCACCACAACTAACTTACCTTCATTAGCTAAATACAATGGGTCTAAACCGAGAATTTCGCAAACTCCGTTGACTTCTTCACGGACTGGGATAGATTCTTCAAAAAGACGAATTCCCACATCTGAACTGAGGGCAAATTCATTTAGTACTGTGGCTAAACCACCGCGTGTAGCATCTCGCATAGCATGAACTTCGGGACATACATGGAGAATATTTTCTACTAAACTATGCAACGGCTGACAGTCACTTTCAATATTAGTTTCTAAGGCTAATTCGCCACGGACAATTAAAATTGCTGCCCCATGATTGCCTATTTCACCATTAATTATTATTGCATCTCCAGGTTTAATATTGTGGGCGGAAATACTAACTCCTCGCGGGATGATACCAATACCAGCAGTATTAATAAAGAGTTTATCGGCAGCACCACGATGTACAACTTTTGTGTCACCGGTGACAATTTGAACACCAGCTTCTTTTGCGGCTGCTTTCATGCTGGCTGCGACACGGCGCAAGGTTTCTACAGGTAATCCTTCTTCTAAAATTACGCTACAAGTTAGATATAAAGGTTTAGCACCACTAACAGCTAAATCATTAACTGTACCGTTGATAGCTAATTCTCCTATATCACTACCGGGAAAAAATAACGGGTCTACAACATAGGAATCTGTAGTAAATGCGAGTCTGTCTCCTTGTTGGAGGAGAGGGGCTAAGTTGAAGCTGGCTTGGTCTTCTAATTGTGAGAGAATTGGGTTATCAAAATTGCTGACAAAGATATCATCTATTAAATCACGCATGGCTTTACCACCGCTACCATGTGCGAGAGTTATATGAGTGTCTTGCACTTTATTTTGGCGACGGCGGATTTGTTCAATTTTTTGAAATAGGGGATTTTGTATTGAGTTTGGGGGGGGGAATATTCATTTAAAATTTTTTTAAACGCAAAGGGACGCAGTAGACGCTTTTGCGGCTTGCCGCAGGCTGGGAAGCGCAGAGGTACGCGGAGTATTTGTGAGATATATTTAGTCTGAGGAGAAGCCGCAGGCGGGGAGAGGTTCTTGAGTTATTTTTGGTTTTTGGGTGGTTGTTTTTTTGGGAATGGTGGAGAGTCGCCCGTATTTGTAATAGGCTGCACAAGCGCCTTCGGAAGATACCATGCAAGTACCGATTGGTGTTTCTGGTGTGCAAGCTGTACCGAATACTTTACACTCCCAAGGCTTTAAGACTCCTTTGAGAATTTCTCCACATTTACAAGCTTTATGGTCGGCTACTTTGAGATTAGGAATGGTAAATTTAAGTTCGGCATCAAATTGGGCATATTCAGGTTGAATTTTTAATCCTGAATAAGGGATGTCACCTAAACCACGCCAATCAAAACTATCTCGCATGGCGAAAACTTTATTTATAGCTTGTAGCGCTACTGTATTTCCACCTTTTTCGACAATTCGGTTATATTGGTTTTCAACTTCACAACGATTTTCTACTAGCTGTTGCAATAGCATCCAAATTGATTGCAGAATATCTAAGGGTTCAAATCCTGAGACAACAATTGGCTTATTATATTGTTGGGAAATAAATTGATATGGGTCAGTGCCAATTACCATGCTGACATGACCAGGCCCAACAAATCCATCGAGTTGCAAGTCGGGATTATCTAATAGTGCTTTGAGGGCGGGAATCACGAGGACGTGATTGGAAAACATACTAAAGTTATGAATTCCTTCGGCTGCTGCTTGCAGAATGGTGAAGGCGGTGCTGGGGGCTGTGGTTTCAAAGCCTAATGCGAAGAAAACTACTTCTTTGTCGGGGTTATCTCTAGCAATTTGCAGGCTATCTAAAGGAGAGTACACCATACGGATGTCTGCACCTTGTGCCCTGGCTTGCAGTAAACTCATTTTGGAACCAGGAACTCGCATTGCGTCGCCAAAGGTGGCAAAAATGACGTTATGATTTTGAGAGATTGCGATCGCATCATCTAATCTCCCTTTTGGCATTACGCATACTGGACAACCAGGCCCATGAATTAGTTCGATGGCTTGGGGTAAAATTTCTTCGATACCATATTTAAAAATAGAATGGGTATGTCCGCCACATACTTCCATGATTTTGATAGGTTTTTCTAGCTGGTAGCATAATTTGGCGATTTCGCGGCATAAGGCTTCAGCTTTTTCCGGTTCGCGGAATTCGTCAACATATTTCATAAGGATTGGGGAATAGTAAGTTTTATGTCAATACGGTATTTCTTTCTTTTCTCTGTGCCCGGTTATTGAGCGTTCGCGGAGCGTCTCGCAGAGAAGCCGAAATACTGCGCCTCTGCGGTTCGTTAAGTACTAATCCCTGCTTGTGCTGCTGCTAATTCTTGAAATAGTTGTAATGTTTCTGCCGCTTCTTGTTCGTTAATTCGATTCATCGCAAAGCCAACATGGACTAACACCCAATTTCCAATACAAGCTTCGGGGGGATGTTGTTCATCTACGATACAAGCAATATTTACTTCGCGCTTAACACCACCAATGTTAACTATGGCTAATTTATGGTTAACGTTGGTAATTTCTATAATTTGTCCGGGGATTCCTAAACACATTTTTTTATTTTTTAAGATAAATTAACCGCAGAGGCGCGGAGAACACAGAGAGAATTATTTGTGAGAAAAAGGTTGTCAAATATCAATACTCAATGTATTAATTGTGCGGCTGTAATCACTGCTTGTCCTAAAGATAACCCGCCGTCATTTGCTGGAACTAAGCTGTGAGTGAGTACTTTTATTCCTAATGTTTCTAATTGTTTGGTAGTTTGCTCTAACAATATACAATTTTGAAATACTCCTCCTGTTAAAGCTACCTGATTAATTAGATTTTCTTCAGAAAGATGCTTAACCATTTCTACAATTGCATTAGCTAAACCTTTGTGAAATTTGGCAGCTATAACTGGTTGTGGAATCTGCTGCTGTAAGTCATTGAGCAAAGCTTGCCACATTGGGCGCGGGTCTATACAATAAATACTATCTGAAAAGCTAAAACTAAAAGGATAGATTAGCGTTTCTTCATTATTATTTAAGCTACTAACATCTACTATAGCTTCCATTGCGATCGCAGCTTGCCCTTCATAGCTACATTCATCTCTATAAATACCGATAGCCGCCGCCACCGCATCGAACAACCGCCCCACGGAAGACGCTGGAGGTGAGTTAATTCCTTTCTCTATAAGTTGATTGAGTAGTTTGAGTGGCTTGGTTTTTAGAAATTTTATTATTTCTAAATCAGCATACTGTTGTTGGCAATCATCCCAAAGGTTAGCAGCTATTAATTGGGCGTATGTATTACGCCAAGGCTGATAAATTGCTTGTTCACCACCAATCATTGCAACTGGTTTAAATGTCGCTAGTCGCTGAAATTTACGATAATCTGCTAAAAGAAATTCTCCACCCCAGAGTGTACCATCGTCGCCGTAACCTAAACCATCTAAAGCAATACCTAATACCGGAGGCGAATCTAAAGCAATCCCATTTTCTACCATGCAAGCGGCGATATGGGCGTGATGATGTTGGATTTGATGAATTTTGATTTGATTTGTATCTGCGAGTTCTTTACCAAGTTTACTTGAGAGATATTCAGGATGTTTATCAATGGCGATTATTTCTGGTTGATGCTCAAATAAATTCAAGTATAAAGTTAAAGTCTCTTGATAAGCATTGAAAGCCGCAGCATTTTCTAAATCTCCTAAATGTTGAGAAATAATCGCTTCTCCTTCACGCAATAGGCAAAAGGTATTTTTTAACTCACTGCCCATTGCTAAAATTTGCGGCACATTGTCAAATCCAGGTGGTAAACTAATCGGTGCTGGTGCATATCCTCTAGCACGGCGAATTGTTTGGACTTTATCACCGACAATACGCACAACCGAATCATCTACCCGATTAATAATCTCTCGATTGTGAAAAATAAAATAATCAGCGATTGTGCCTAATTTTTCTCTTGCCTCATCATTATCAATACACTGTGGTTCATCAGCTAGATTACCACTTGTTAAAACAATTGGGCGATTCATCCGCCGCAAAATTAAATGGTGTAAGGGCGTATAAGGTAGCATGAAACCAAGGGTATTTTGCCCCGATGCTATCGATGGTGCTAATACTTTTTTGCCTGTCGCTTGTAATAAAACAATTGGTGCAGCAGAACTTGCCAATAATTCTTTTTCTTTAGCGTTGACAGTACAATATTGTTCAATTATCTCAATATCTCGCGCCATTAAAGCAAATGGTTTATGATAGCGCTTTTTACGCTGACGCAGTTTTTGTACAGCAGTTTCCTGAGTTGCATCACAAGCCAGATGAATACCACCTAACCCTTTAATTGCGACAATCTCACCCTTTTGCAACAGCGTACAAACGGCATCAACATCATCTAGCATGGAAAACATGGAAGCAGTAACCGATTTACCATCGGCGCGTTCTAACCAAGCTGTGGGGCCGCAAGCATGACAAGCTACAGGTTGGGCGTGAAAACGGCGGTTTTCAACATCGTGGTATTCCTTTGCACATTCGGGACATATAGCAAACGCAGACATACTGGTATTGCATCTGTCGTAAGGAATCGCACGAATAATACTCAGGCGGGGGCCGCAATGAGTACAGTTAGTAAATGGGTAACGAAAAAAGCGACTAAAAGGGTCGAATATTTCTTGTTGACATTGAGGACAAGTAGCTGCATCAGGGATAATTTCTGTTTTGATTGCACTATTGACGCTACTAGAAATCACAAAATTATTAAAGTTAAATTTACCTTCATAAGGAGTTCTAGTTAGTTTGTTAATTTTTGCTAGTGGTGGACATTCTATTTGCAATCTGGCAACAAATTCTGTTATTGCTTCCTCACTACCAGATACCCGAATTAATACACCTTCACCATCATTACAAACATCTCCACGCAAACCGCAGGCTTTAGCCAGACGATATACAGTAGGGCGAAATCCTACTCCTTGAACGCTACCCCGAACTCTAATTTCTTCAGTCGCCATATAAATCTGACTTTAAAAAATTACGAATTACGAATTACGAATTACGAATTATTAAACTGCCACAGCAAAATTCGGTTATTTCCAGAATCAGCTATTACCGCCGTATTACCACAAATTTTTATTCCGTAACACCAATTTAAGCTATCTCGTTTTGGCAGTCCGAAATTACGATTTTCACCTTTACTTTGAAAATTTATTTGTCCTCCTAACCCATCTGCCACTACACCTTGCAGCGATAAAATTGATTCTGGCTTTCTCCATCCTAACAAACGAGAATTAGCAGTATCTGCAACTACTAACCAATCGTCAGCCACCGCCACACCATAAGGCATACTCAAACTACTAGCACTTGGCAAATAAACTCCTTGATTCATTTCCACAAAATCAAAGCTTTTTTGCCCTAAAATTACTGCACAAGGAGTATTATTTTCTGTAGGTATTTCCTGCCAAATCATTACTCGATGATTACCTGCATCGGTGACAACCAGATTTTCTCCCCAAAAGGTGATATCGTGACACCAACGCATACTCGCTGCGGTTGCAGAATCACCACCGTTTTCATTGCGAGATATCATATCCGGTTGTCCCAAAACTACATCAGCAGGTTGACCGTTTTCTGTTGGTAATTGATGCCAAATTAATACTCTTCGATTACCAGTGTCAGCAATAAATAGCCGTCCTTGATGATAGTAAACACCATAGGGCCAGTGCATTGTACTAGCAGATGCTTGTTGATTTCCTCGATTTGGTTCATTATCGGTAAAATTAACTTGCCCTAATACCAAATCTGCTGGAACATTGTTATCTTCTGGTAAGTTTTTCCAAATCAAAACCCGATGATTCCAAGCATCTGCTACAGCTAACCCTTCGCCGCAAGCACAAATCCCTGTTGGTACACTTAGGGTTGCCCTTCCCGGCGTATTTTTAGCATTTTGTCCTTCATGATAAAAGTCAGGTTGTCCAATTATCCAATCAGCCGGTTGACTATCTCTGGTAGGTAAATTCTGCCATCCCAATAATCGATGATGTCCTGTATCTGATACCCATAAAGGGCCAGTTTCTGATAACAAACAAGCAGCACGAGGCCCGAACATTGTTGTGGGACTGGGTACTACAGGTATCACTAATTGTTGTAGTTCAATAATGTTGCCTAAAATTACCTCTGCACCTTGAGGTGATAGAGGTAAAATTTGGTGATTTACTGTTTTGTATGGTGGCAATTTTCGCTGATGAGTAATTGGAGATAAGTGATAATTAATATCCAATCGCATTCGCGTATATTGATGTGTATCAATAGTAGCAATTTGCAATTAATTTTAATTTAAACTTATGTAAATCCATTTAAAAGCAACATCCTTTTCAAAATCAGATCAATTTTTATTGTTTCAAGTTTAAAAAGGATGCTTTGTATAAGCTTCTTGCTCTGAGAACAAAAGTCATAACTTAATTGACATTTGATAAATATACTTTAATGGAACCGTCATTATCTTCATAAAGACTCTTGACATCGTTAGCTGAAAAATATACAGTTTGTCCACTTGTTAAATCAAAATTACTGTTTGCACCTGATGTAATACATTCCCCTTGTTTCGTTCTGACTACCAATGCTCCTAATGCAAACCCAGGACACAGCTTATCTGGATTAGCAGCAAACTCGCCAGAACCATTGGCTGAAATCAAACCTTTGGGTAAATTATCTCCGTCAACATTTGTAGGGATTATGCTCCATTTTCCTTGAGCTTGAAATTTTATTCTTACAGGTTTATCTTCAAGATTTGTAAATGCAGTACCTGCAATAGATTTAGAATCAACCTCGATAATTCTTTCTTGTCCCGAAGGAGAAACTTGAGTTGTAGGTTGTAGCGGTTGAGGCTTAAAAACTTGAACAATTGCTAATATTCCACCTAACACACCTGCAATTCCGGTAAGAATACCAGGCATTGTAGTCCAGAAACCACTCTGTGAAGTATTGTCGCTCATGAATTACATCCTTAGTTTTTTATTTATAAAACAGTACACCCTTCTCTACAAGCCGTGGTTATAGCTTTCCGCAATCTTGTACTATAAAATTTTCTTCTTTCCTATACTCCCTATGGGAATACATTCATTGAGACTCTGACTCAAGCTTTTTTCAAATTAAGTTAAAAAAATCCAGCTAGCCTTTAGTAATATTTGCTACATAGCGAATATTTAGCATAAGTGCGCGATGTACTGAAATAAGTAAGCAAACTGGGGTTTGAGAAAGCAAAAGCTCATTTTGCTTGCGGAAAACACCAAAATGAGTAAGCAAACTGGGGTTTGAATAAGTTAAATGACCTTTTGCTTGCGGAAAACACCAAAATGAGTAAGCAAACTGGAGTTTGAATAAGTCAAATGACCTTTTGCTTGCGGAAAACACCAAAATGAGTAAGCAAACTGGGGTTTGAATAAGTCAAATGCCCTTTTGAGAAAGTAATATGCCTTTTTGCTTTCTCAAAACACTAAAATCATTACCTGAATTACACAATTGAGAATAAATTCAGGGATATTGAGAAAGCATTCAGGCATTTTGCTTGCACAAAATACTAAGATGAATGCGCGAACTACTGAAATGAAAAAGCAAAATAGCTGTGATTAACTAATGGTCAAGTATATTTGCTGAAATGTTATCTTACCATCATCATTTTTGCAGTTTCACAAAAACCTTATCGTCTTTAATCTTGACTGGATACGACTGAAGCGAAATATCAGGCGCAGTTAAGCATTCACCTGTCTCTAATTTGTACTGGAATCCGTGGGAAGGACAGGTAATAATACTATTTTCAACTTTACCCTTTTCTAGGGGAGATCCTAGATGACTGCAAGCATTAAGGTAGCATTTTACCATAACACCTTGACGATGTAAAATTAGTGAAGTACCAGCAAGTTGTACTGCCAATATACTAAATTCAGGAACTTGATCAATAGTCGCCACTTTGATCCAGGTAGAAGTGATTTTTGCAGAAAATGGACTGATTAAACCAGAATTCGCTTTGTTAACAGTAGGGCTGTTATTGACTGCAATAATTTTGGTAATTTCAGGACAATGATTTTTAATTGCCTGTTCTACTCCCTGAGATAAAGTCAAAGTAGAAGCCGGACAACTGCTGCAAGTTCCAATTAATCTAACTTCTACTGTATCTGGTGGTTTAATTGCTACTAATTCTACATCCCCATTATGGCTTTTTAAACCTGGGCGAACTTCTTCAAGGGCTGTCTGAATGCGCTGTGCTAATGGTGGTTTTGGTGGTTTAACTAGTTCGTGATACAGTAGCACTGCATAGACTACTTCATCAGTAACAGCATGACGCAAAGCTGGCATTGATTCTTGTTTTAGGCTTTTAATCAAACTAGTCAATGCAGCTTTATGCAAAGCTTCAATTGCCCTTTTTAAACCTACTGCTACACACCGTTGGCTTTCATCCCACTCGGATATAATTGCCTCAAAACGATTAATTTCCTGAACTAATTCTTCAAGGTTGGGCATGGGGCACTTGTACTGAGCGTTCGCGTAGCGTCTCGTAGAGAAGCCGAAGTATTGGGCATTGGTTATTCACAAAGGAAAAATCACTTCGTTTTAAAATCCTTGAAGAGGAACGGCATAATCATACCCGTCACGAAGCTAGATAATATTATTGGTAGGTAGAAGGGAATTGGTGCTTGTGCAAGTAACACTAGCAGTAAGAAACCTACAGCAATGCCAATAGTAGTTTGCTTGACAAAATACACTGGGTCGCGTAGGAGCTTTCCTTTGAAAAATAACTTGGCAGAAAACCATCCTATCTCTAACATGTTTTCTCCTAATAATTTGTTAAGAAATTTAAGGCAGCCAGCCCTAAGAGGATGGCAGGAATTGCACCCGCAGGGGCAAATAATGCACCAAGCATTGCTGAAAGATGATAGCCTATGTCTTTCCCAGCTAACAGCATTCCACCAATTGCACCGCCAATCATAGACAAGGCTGTTGCTATGATTAGCCACACTAATTCTGTTGCTATGTTCAGATCGCCATCTGCTAAACTTGTGATAAAATTTATCACATTTGGGTAAGTAGAAATATCTCTCATGCTGTTTTGTTTGCTACAAATTATGAACTATGAATTGTTTAACTCTGCTTCTACATCTTGTAATGCTTGGACTACTACCTCTGCTTGTGCAACTTGTTGGTGTTCCGTAAATATTTCTAAAGCATCTTGATAGTAGATACGCGCTTGCAAAAGATTTTGAGGATTACCAGCTTCTGGTTTTTCGTGGTCGTCTGGTAAGTTGAATAGGGCGTTGGCTTTGTTGGAAATTGTGTTAGCGTACTCTAGAGGTGTATCTTTGGCGTTACGCACTTTTAGCGCTTCATCGTAAGCTGCGATCGCTCTTAAATTATTCTCCACAGGATGGGAACTCACTAAATATTGCAAAGCGTTACCTAAATTGTTTTGCAACATTGCATATTCTCTAGGATGATCAATCAGATTAATATGCTTAAGTGCCACCTCAAATGATTGCACAGCTAACCCTTGACGCAAGTATTCCCGTTCTGATGCTAGGGGCATAGAAAGGTAAGCGATCGCAATATTGTTATACAAAATCGCGTATTCTTGGGGGTAATCTTCCCAAGTAAACACCCGCAAAGCCTCATGATAAGCCTGGATGCTGTCGGTTATCCGCGCCAAATTAAATGGCACTAACGACTGCAACACCAGCCCAAAATTCATCTGCGTCTCTGCCACTTCCTGAGGCGTTGCTAATTGTTGTAAAATCGGTAATGCCTCTTCATAACCGACTTTCGCTTGCATCAACAGTTGGTAATCAGCATCCGGTATTGCCTGTAACGTCCCCGCCATTCCCACTTGGGCCCTGGCTTTCAGTAGGGGATACTCCTCACCACACATCTCATAGGCCCGGTAATATAACCCAACTGCATTTCGCAAGTCTTGGGCAGCTTTGGGCTTTTTTTGAAAACCCTGTGCTATCTCGATCAGCATTTGGATTTTTTCTTCTGCTGAGGCTGACTCTGAAGCAACAGCTGCTACGGCAGCCTTCACTGCTGAATCTGTAATGCTGGGGGTCATAACTCTGCCGTACTCTAGCCAATTGGGAATTGAGTCCAACACCCATGAATGATCAAGACACTTTTACATGTCTAATCACGGGCGATACTGATTTACGCAGGCTTCGAGTCCTTTAGGCGGAATTCCCCTTGTTTGAGACTAGGATTAAAGACTAGGAACTAAGGAAGAAACTTAATCCCTTATAGTCAATGTCCTATGCGATGCTCAATAAAATACTATAAAACACCCTATTTCTAAAATTCTAGGGGGAAATTGCTAATATTAATGTCAGCTTTAAACACCTAATATTTTTTAAATACTTTTTGTATCATCGTGTTATACAATTTCAATATTTTTTATTGAATTGTTGACATACATAATATTTACTGTACTCGAAATAGTCGCCACGGGATCGTCGAAGTGTAAAATACATTCATCAACTGTAAAACAAGCTCCCTTGAAAACAGACAGCATCTTCTATCGGATCTTTCAGAGTATCCCCAGCACTTTCTTTGAACTGATTAACCAACCGCCGCAACTAGCTAGTGTTTATCAATTTTCTTCAGTAGAAGTCAAACAACTAGCCTTTAGAATCGATGGCGTTTTCCTCCCAAATGCAGCAGAACTACCCATCTATTTTGCCGAAGTGCAATTTCAACCAGACAAAAAGTTCTACTCGCGTTTATTTACCGAAATATTTAACTATCTTGACAAAACCGAATTAACTAACAATTGGCGTGGTGTTGTCATCTTTCCCAACCGCAGCGTTGATACTGGAGATACCGAAAGATATACAGAATTACTCAACTCACAACGAGTAAGTCGCGTCTATCTCGACGAATTAAGCTCAATTGAAGCATCATCAATCGGTATAGAGACAGTTAAACTCATCATCGAACCTGAATCAACTGCGACAATAAGAGCTATCGAAATAGTCAACAGTGCCCGACAGCAAATTCTAGATGTCGCTACTATTAGGGAAATAATACAATTAATAGAGACGATATTAATCTACAAGTTGCCGCGATTAACCCAGGAGGAGATCGGAAAAATGTTTGGATCAAATGAGTTAAAGCAAACTAGATTTTACCAAGATGTTTTTGCAGAAGGTAGGCAAGAAGGTAGGCAAGAAGGTAAACAAGAAGGTAAACAAGAAGGTAGACAAGAAGGGAAGTTAGAAACGATACCCCAGTTATTAGGGTTGGGTTTAAGTATTGAGCAGATAGCTCAAGCGTTAGGTTTGGACGAACAACTTGTTAGGCAAGCTGCACAACCAAAATCCTAAAACAGCAGGAGATAGAAAAAATGTTTGGATCAAATGAGTTAAAGCAAACTAGATTTTACCAAGATGTTTTTGCAGAAGGGAAACAAGAAGGCAGACAAGAAGGTAGACAGGAAGCTAAATTAGAAACGATACCCCAGTTATTAGGTTTGGGGTTGAGTATTGAGCAGATAGCTCAAGCGTTAGGCTTCGACGAACAAGTTGTTAGGCAAGCTGCACAACCAAAATATTAAAACAACTGATATATAGCTGACGGGGCGCAAGACTTTGCGCCCCGATATTTTGCTGAATTTGACTTGGTTATTGCATTAAAATGTGACGGCTTAAAATACTCATCCTTTCGCACGGATTAATAGTTGGTAGTAATTGTGATTAATAATCTCATAGTTTTATAGCGGTTCCCATTCACATGCGGTACAACATTATATTGCGAAGTGTAAGGGCACGGCAGTGCCGTGCCCCTACGGGTGTACCTCACGTAAACGAGAAACGCTATA
>JAHCSU010000524.1 GCA_023522315.1 Nostoc sp. CCCryo 231-06 | reverse complement strand
CCCAATGCCCAATGCCCAATGCCCAATGCCCAATGCCCAATGCCCAATGCCCAATAACTATTTGAGCGAGACTAGTAAATTTTGATTGATGGTCATTTGTAAATCGGTATCTGGGTCAATGGCGATTAAGTCAACACTATTTTTACCGAAGAACAGACCAACCAACGCACCGATACCAGCGCCACCCAAGACTTCTTCTGTGGCAATGGCGCGATCGCCTGTGACAGCAGATACCGCAGTTGCTGCACCTGCGCCCAATACAGTATTCTTGATAATTGAACTAATACTAGTACCCTTCTTGACGGTTTCAGTTTTGGTAATCACGTCTGAAGTAGCGTTAAGCTGATACTCCTGACCATTGGTCAAAACTAGTTTCTCGGCAACGAATTGAGAACCGCCTGTAGCCGGTTTGAGTTGACCCATAACTTGACTACCAGCAGGAATCACTACAGTTCCTCCCTGCGTAACTACGTTTTGGGATACTGTCAATGTCAATGGCGCTGTTTCATCCTTTGTAACCAGAATTTTTTCTGCCTTGTCATACTTCACAGGGATAGCAGTCCCTTGAGGAATTGTGACTGATAAAGGCGTTGGGGTAGTAGGTTGTCCTAGAGCCACGACATAGGGCGAGTTCATTGCTGAGGCTTGATTAGAACTAACCAATGCTTGGTAAATAAAAGCTGCTACCTGGGCGCGAGTGGCGGTTGCAGTTGGATTTAGGAACTTCACATTAGGATAGTTCACTACAATTTGCTTCTCAGTTGCGGCTGCGACTGGGCTACGGGCATAGCTAGCGATGTTAGAGGCATCGTTGAAGTATTGCAGAGTGCTTTCAGTATTGCCGCCAGGAGTATATCCCAGACCGTTAGCGAGAGAAACTAAAACCTGCTGGCGGGGAATAGCTTGGTTAGGCTCAAAGCGATTTCCAGGATATCCAGATAAGAAACCAATGGTATAAGCTTGCCCAATGGCACTCGATGCCCAATAATTGCTAGGCACGTCAGCAAAATTGATTGGCTGCCGTTGCTGTGCTTTTTGGAAAGCTTTGTTGACCATAGCGGCAAATTGAGCGCGTGTCACAGGTTCTTCTGGGCGGAAGCTACCATCAGGAAATCCGGCAATTACACCTCGCTGTGACAATTGTTGAATAAACTGTGCTGCCCAATAGTTAGATGAAACATCAGAAAAAGTAGTTTGAGCTAAAGATGGGGAAGCTGTAATAAAAGGCGCTACAGTACCAACTGTGACGCTTAAAGCCATGAGTGCAGCTGTTCCAGATTGCAAAGGATTTAAAGTAAACATTAATTTTTAACTCCAGTAGAATTATTTTTTTACTGTTAATTAATTAGACAGTTTCTGAAATATGAGGTTCCCATAAACTTCAATTTTTGTAAAAAGTATTACTTTCGGCATACAGTCAAATCAGATGGTAAAAATTTAGAAAATACCTGTAAACACAGCTAGGCAATAGGTAATAGTGGAATCAGCCTCTTACCGATTAGCTCTATTAAATAAGTATTCTAAAAGCTCTATATACTGAGGCAATACGCTTAGGTTAGCGCCAAAACCTTAAACTGCGTAGGTTGGGTTGAGGAACGAAACCCAATATTTCCGGGGCTTTGTTGGGTTGCGCTTTGCTTAACCCAAGCGTATTGGATACTGAGGAAAGACGATACAGAGATAGAATAGTTGCTGAAAAATAGATTTTTTAGGAGTGAACTACCCACACTGACTTGGAGTACCAAGTACAGTGTCGGCTTCTGTAATCA
>JAHCSU010000523.1 GCA_023522315.1 Nostoc sp. CCCryo 231-06 | reverse complement strand
ACCTTGTTCGCGTTAGCGTCTCGCAGAGAAGATGGGGACTTCCGCGATTCGTTAAGCGTTATCGTGCCTATAGTCGGCATCTAACCAACAGCGTGGTAGAACTTCACCTGAAGGAAAAACGAGATTTTCTTTTTTAAAAGTTTCAGGTTGTTGTTCTTCTTGACCTTCTTGGTCTTTTGCCTGAACAACATCAGTATTCGGGTCAATTAATTCCTGAATTTCAACAATCTTTACCAATTCGCCACTATCTTTGACTTGTAAAAGCATAGAAATTGCCTCAATGAGTTTGTATGGAAGTTCAAAGCGAGTCTCAACATAAACTCGCTCAAATCTAAACCGATTTTGAACGCGGAGATTCCTTAATTGTTAAAGGAAATTTTTATCAGATATCCACATATAAATTACACGAGATCCATCTATGTATATCTGTGGAGTTTATTTTTATAAAATATACACAGCAAATAAATACCTAATTCAGAAATTAAAATTGAATCAGGAAATGCTGATTAATAAAATTGTCCAACTAAGATAATTTTAGTTTTAGCAATTAGAAATCTCGTTGATATTTCTCCAAAATATCAACTAAAGTTACCTGGCATTGCAGGGGTAGTAAATCAATTAAAGGAAGTTCACTTCTACCGCCGCCAATTTTTACTGTAATTGATTGCAAGACTTTTAAAACTTGGTCTTCGCTTACACTGTTGGAAGTAATTAAAGGATACAGTCGTTCGGCAACAAGAGTATGCAGTTTGGCATTAGATAAATAAAGATGCCATTTGGCAATGTCTATGTAGACATTTTCGCCAATTTCAGCTGCTAGGGCTTCTAGTAGTTCCGTGGTGTTAGTCTTAGCCATAAAAATAACCCTAAATTAAGAAAGAGCGCAAAATCTCAGGCTTTTTTACATTATCACTCAATTAAAAGGCTGATTCCACTACCACAGGTTACAATCGCCCCAGCATCAGCAATCCGTCTTCAGGTGGATTTGGTTGGAGTTTCGGTGTAGTTAGCGATCGCACTAATATAAATCAGATGCACAAACACTATTGCTGTCCAACTTAAAGTCACCAAAGGCAGCCACTCCCAGGTAGTGTCTTTCAATATGTGGAAAAACCACAAGCCAGAATTAATCGTAGCAGCGATCGCTACATGGGTGGCAAAATTCATTCGATCATCGATCTTGCGGTAATCAGGGTCTTTGCGATCAGGTTTGCGAGGCCAACGAGGAGGCATAAATATTTGTTACAGATTTAAATACACCCTATTTATTCTAAGGTTTTTGGGGCAGTGGTTGCTATTAGACCCTTACAACCAGTCATAATTGAATTGGAAGTCAAGAGCCACTGGGTTAAATCAAATGACGATCTTTGAGCAAATAGACCCCGATCTCCTCTATCCAGATAGTGACGGCAAACCAATGGCAGACAATACAGAGCAATATCGTTGGATTGTCCTGATTAAGGAAAATTTAGAGATTCTGTTTGCTAATAATGACAATGTTTTGATTGCGGGAGATTTGCTCTGGTATCCCGTCCGTTCTCGGCTGATTACACCGACTGCACCTGATGTGATGGTTGTCTTCGGTAGATCAAAGGGAAAACGGCGTTCTTATCGTCAGTGGCAAGAAGATAATATTCCACCGCAAGTAGTCTTTGAAATTCTTTCTTATAGTAATGATACCAAGGAGATGGAGCGTAAGCTGGAGTTTTACGATACATACAGCGTTGAAGAGTACTATTTATACGATCCTGAAAGTTTTCAGCTAGATGGCTGGTTGCGGCAAAACAACCATTTGAATAAGCTATGGCAAATGGATGGTTGGCTCAGTCCCCGCTTAGGAATTAGATTTCAAACGGGCCTTGGAGAGTTAGAAATTTACCGTCCAGATGGACAGAGATTTTTAAATTCCCTGGAACTCAATCAACGGGCAGAACACGCTGAGTTCTTGCTAGAACAAGAACGCCAAAGGGCTGAACAGTTGGCAGCATATTTGCGTAATCTCGGTATTGATCCTGATAATCTTCCGTAACTGGGCAGTGGGGAGTGAAATAGAGTAGCTTATTGCTCTGGCGGCGAATAATCTCCTGATTTCCCGCCACTCTTACTAATTAAACGAATTGATTCAATTTGAATCGACTTTTCTAAGGCTTTTGCCATATCGTATAAAGTCAGAGCAGCCACAGAAACAGCAGTTAAGGCTTCCATCTCTACACCGGTTTCAGCTTTGGTTTTGACTGTGGCTTGAATTTGATAACCAGGTAGTTGCGGGTCGGGTATAATTTCGACTGCGATTTTTTGCAAAGGCAATGGATGACACAGAGGAATTAAAGTGGCTGTTTGCTTGGCTGCCATAATCCCAGCCAATCTTGCAGTTGCCAACACATCCCCTTTTGGGACATTTCCGGCTTGAATGGCGGCGAAGGTTGCTGGCAGCATCCGTACATTGGCCGCGGCTACTGCTTGGCGAATGGTGGGTGCTTTATCAGACACATCAACCATCTGTGCCTGTCCGTGTTGATCTAGATGGGTTAAGTTGGCAAAATTAGATGGAAAATTATCTTGCGCCATTTGGTTAGAACGTGTTAATATAAATTGTCAGTGAGGGTGTGTAGCTCAGTGGACTAGAGCACGTGGCTACGGACCACGGTGTCGGGGGTTCGAATCCCTCCTCGCCCGTATTTTAAAGTTAAGACTTGAAAGTTAGGAGTGAGGAGTTAAAGTTCCTCACTCCTAACTTTTAAGTTTTTTAAGGCATAGGCATCTGGAGCTAGACCTAGTGCAAAGCGCAGGGAGTTGGATAGATTTTTGCTCGACTGGGTGAGGAAAAGGACAAGTGCAACAGAAGTGATCGCAGCACCGTAGCCAAACATATCGCGGTAGCCTACCCGTTCGGCAATGATACCCAGAAGAGGAGCAGCGATCGCAATTCCCAGATCAAGTCCAGCTATACATATAGCAAAAATTTGACCCCGTTCTTGTGGCAGTGAGCGGTCTGCCATCATCGTGACCATCATCGAGATTAGTGTACCACCACCAGCACCTTCAGCGATCGCAGCCAGTAAGAAAAAGATCACGCTGTGAGCCTGCCACAGCAGTATTAACGCTAAGATGTAGCAAAAAATACCAAAGGTAATAAACAAACCACGACCAAAGCGATCGCTTGCCTTGCCAGCAAATACCCTGATACTAAAACTAGAAATTGCCGAAGCTGTAAAAAACAGTCCGCCATTGAAGTCCACATCAGTGGATTTGAGGAACAACGACACAAAAGTATGTACAGCACCGAGGGATAAACCAACCAACAACATAACTATTGTTGGAACTTTTACCCGTGGACTGCTCAAAATTTGCCAAAAATTGCGTAGGCGTAGCCCGTCGTAGACATCGTTTTCCTCTGTTTGCTGTTGTGTCTGCACTGGCGGATTTGTAACTTGTATAATCTCCAAGAGAGCGACAAAACCCAATTCGGCACAGAAGAGAAATAATATCCCGTAACCACTTGTAGCTTCCAAATACCCACCCAAGGCAGGGCCAATTGCTAAACCAAGGGGAGTTGCTAAGGTCATGTAACCAATGATTTCGCCACGAGTTTCAGTGGGAGCTAAATCTGCGACTAAGGCACTGTAGCCAGTGGTAAAAGCGGCAACACTAATGCCGTGAAAAATCCGCACCAGGATTAATAACCCAAGAGATTGGGTTGCTAAGTAACCAAAGGGTGCGATCGCAGCTACTATCGTACCAATCAATAAGGTAATTTTTCGACCACGTTCATCGGCTAATCGTCCCAGCATCGGGCGAAAGAGCAATAAGCCAATGGCGAAACTGCCCATGACAATCCCAATTTCTTGCTTGCTTGCGCCCACATTATCGATGTAAAGCGGTAGGGTTGGTAAGAGCGAAGATATGCTCGACCAGAATAATAAACCGGCTGTAAATAAAATCAGCAGGTTGCGTCGCAGTTCGCCGTCAAAGGTATTAAATGCTTTCAAGGTAGATGCAATTTAACGAGGTTTCTGTCAAAAGTTAGGAGTTAGGAGTTAGGAGTTAGGAATAAAACAATATTTACTCTTGACTGTTTACTAATGCCCAATGCCCCATGCCCTATGACTATTGTTACGTTACTTAACATTTTTTGCTACTACTTCTCGCACGCGATAGATAGGCCGCCCTTGGGATTCATGGTATGTACGCATGAGTAATTCTGCTAAAAGTCCGAAGCAAAATAACTGTACTCCAGTTACTAAAAGGAGAACTGCTAAAATCAGCAAAGGGCGATTGCCAATCATCTCACCTAAAGCTAATTTGACGAAAGTCAAGTAAATTCCGATCGCTGTCCCCGAAACCATTGAAATCAAGCCCAACAGCCCAAAAACGTGCATTGGGCGGGTGAGGAATTTTTTCATAAACAGGATGGTTAACAAATCCATCAACACGCGGAATGTCCGCCAAATCCCATATTTACTGTGACCAAAGCGACGGGCATGATGGCGCACTGGTACTTCAGTAATTCTAGCTCCTTCGATGTAGGCCAAAGCTGGTAAAAAACGGTGTAATTCTCCGTAGAGGTTCATATCTGCTAGCAGTTCTGCACGATATGCTTTCAGCGAACAGCCATAGTCATGAATATTCACGCTAGTAGTATTACGAATTAGCCAATTGGCAATTTTGGAAGGAAGTAACCGATTTACAGCCCCATCTTGGCGTTTTTGCCGCCAACCACTCACCAAATCGTAACCCTCATCCAGCTTTGCTAATAACATGGGGATATCAGCCGGATCATTCTGAAGATCAGCATCTAAAGTGACGATCGCTTTACCGACTGCATAATAAAATCCAGCAGCCATCGCCGCAGTTTGTCCGTAGTTGCGACGCAAAATCACCGCCTTTAAATCAGTGCGGATTTGCGCCTGTTCTTTGAGAAAATCCCCGGAACCATCTGTAGAACCATCATCTACACAAATGATTTCATAATTTATCTGACTAGAAGATAAAGTAAATGCGATTGCTTCTAGTAAAAGCGGCAAACTTTCCACCTCGTTATGTATCGGCAGCACCACCGAAACATCTGGGATAATTACGGAAATCGCCCCATTCTCCTCACTTAACCCTTGAACCAACCCACTCCTCATATACCTCAGCGTCCTGTGCGTCTCTGTGGTTCGTAACTCTTGATAACTCTACCAGCCCCTCGTAGCTGCTGATAGTACGACTGACTAACTGCATCCCCCTGTTCCGAGAGAATATCAATCCCAATCCCATCCCGTCCCTGATCTTTCCCAGAACTATGAATGTAATAACCATCCGCCAAATAAAGCCCGACATGGGTTGCTTTTTGGGTAGTTCCAAAAAATACCAGATCCCCGGCTGCTAATTCTGCAATAGTAATTGGTTGAGTGAATCCTTCCTGTTGATAGGCATCTCTAGGTAGCCAAATACCCACCGAAGCAAACGCCGCCTGCATTAACCCCGAACAGTCATAATTTGGCCCAACCGTACCACCCCAAAGGTAATAATTGGATTGTTGCATTGGTTTTTGGGTAAAGGCGATAATCTCTGCTAGGAGTTTTTTAATCTCCGATTCAGAAAATGTTGCAGCCTGATAATGTACAGTAGCAGATTGTAATGAATCAAAATCTGAAAGGGATACCCATCCGGGATAGTCATCTTCACACAAATACACCTCAACCGCCGAATTTTGATAATTTGATGTTACCCACAAATGTCGCCCAGATGCAGCTTGAGTTGCTAAACGTGTACATTCAGGAGAATCATATAAATTAAGGTCAGCTAAACACTGATACTCCCCTGATTTTGGATTTTGGACTTCGGCTTCGCTCAGTCGAACCATTTTGGATTTTAGATTAAAGGACATTACTAGAGAATGATTTTTTTTAATAAAGACGAACAACTCGAAAATCTTGGTAATGGCATTTTAGATGCAACTTGGGCAGCATTTCCGACCTTAGCCCGGAATCAAATTGCCCTGACTTGGGTTGTTTACGATCCACCAGTGCGAGTAAATACTGGTGGGGCGCTGACTCCCAACGCTTTTTGGGATCATCCAGTTCGTGGTTTCACTTATCGCGGTGTTGAGCGAATTTATCCCGCCAGTGTAGTCAAGCTATTTTACCTGGTGGCGGTAAACGAATGGTTAGAAAAAGGCATGACTCAAACCTCCAAGGAGTTGGAGCGAGCCTTGCGGGATATGATTGTCGATTCTAGTAACGATGCTACCAGCTTGGTTGTGGATATTTTGAGTGGCACCACATCAGGGCCACAATTACCAATCGGCCCCTTTGAAACCTGGAAATATCAGCGTAATATTGTTAACCGCTATTACCAATCTTTGGGTTGGGAAGAATTGGACACGATTAACGTCTGTCAAAAAACCTGGAGTGATAGCCCTTATGGACGAGAACGGGCGTTTGTGGGAGAGTTACTGGAAAATCGCAATATGTTGACAACAAATGCGATCGCTAGGTTACTGCATAGTATTGTAGGTGGGGTGGCGGTTTCAAGTGCGCGATCGCAAGCGATGATGGCTTTGCTCAAACGCAATCTCAACGATTTGTCCACTCATGTCGAGGAAGATCAAATAACAAGTTTTTTAGGCGGTGGACTCCCTCAAAATGCTCAAATTTGGTCAAAAGCAGGTTGGACAAGTCAAGTTCACCATGATGCTGCGTATATTGAATTACCAGAACAGCGCCCCTATCTCTTAGTGGTATTTACTGAAGGTAAAGCCCAGGCTAAGAGTCGGGATATTTTGCCCTTTGTTTCTAAACTAGTTGCCGAAACTATTAGCAGTTTATAATCCATGCTATTGGATTAAGCATTTCTTTCTTCTCTCTGCGTTCGGTTATTGAGCGACTTGTACTGAGCGTAGTCGAAGTAAGTCGAAATACTGCGCCTCTGCGGTAGCCTGCGGCAAGCCGCTTCCGCTTCTCTACGAACGCGAACAGCGTGTCGCAGACAGACGCTCTCGCGTTTGCGTCTACGTTAAAAAAAATTGACTTTGATAAAGAGTTTTAGCCTTAACCCAAGCGTATTGGCCTATAGCAATCCTAAATCATTTGCGAACAATAAGATCCCCGACTTCTTCAAGAAGTCGGGGATCTGAGGTTTCAGACAGGATTGCTATAGGCCAACTTGAATTCGTCAAATTTCAATACTTCCGAATCAGGCTTGCGAGTATCAAAGCGATAACTACATCTACCCTTATGGTTTCCATCTAAGCTGGGAGTTCGCCACATATTCGTAATGTACAGTACCACCAAACGCACATCACCAAAACTAACTGCATAATACCTTTTTCCACCCTCTTTACTTTTTGGTAAAGAGAAAATCTCTTCGTAGGTATTAGTATTAAAAGAATTATCTATTAAAGATTTATCCCGATAAATTTTTTGAGCAACAGGACGGGGAATTGTATCATCAAATTCATCATTTAAACTTCCCGTCCTGGTAAAGCGCCCCATCACCTCATGATTGCCAATGCAAGTAAACATGGGTGCATGTTGAATTATTTGTCCACCAGTGTAGGTTGTCTTAACACCGTCGTGCGTCATGTCATATTTAGCACGACCTTGTAAACCGGGAAACAAAGCACCACCACTATTATCATCAAACCATTCTGAGGCGCGATCGCTAACATTCACCAAATCACCAGCAAACCACACCCCATCGACTCGTCCAACCGTTTCTACCACCTTTTGCAGATTTGCTGCTGTCATCGGCTTTAATTGATGGTCAGAGGTGAGTAAAATTTTTAGTGGTATATCTGGTTTGGGAGTAGCTGCGAGGCTAAAAACATCACTGTTAACACTCTCGCCATCTTCTCGCACACTCGTGGCACGATAGTTTACCCGCACACCAGGAGTTAAACCAGTTACCTCAGCTTCATGTCGCCAAATATCACGCTGGACGGGTTTTTGATAAACTTGTCCGTCTTTGATTTGGTTTGCAACTCTTGATTGCTGGTCTTCACGAGTGGGAGTGAGTTTGGTAATATTTGCCTTAGCAGTTTGTTTGAGATTTTCGCCGTAGCTTACTGTGTGATTAACACCAGCAAACTCAGTAAACCAAACTACTCGCACTGAGGTTTCAGTTGGCAATTGCAAAAACGGGTCGGTGAGCAGTTGGGGTGTTGATGTCATAATTGTTTGCCCAAATGAAAGCACACTCACCATAAAGCATATAACAAGCACAAGCATAGCCACCGAGAAAATTTTACGGCTACGTAAGCGTCTGAGCATGAGTAACATACCAAATTTTGTAGGGTATTCACCGACTGAAGGCAATTTTATTATTACTCCCTTCCCGCTACAAGCTTACCTATAGCGCTTCTAGTTTGTATGCAATACACTCTCCTAAAAGGCTACCGTCTACACACAAGTCATCGAATTACCCAAAACAAAAACCTCACCCTGTCCTATCTCACATCCCTCTCCTTACTAAGGAGAGGGACAGGTTTTACTACGTAAAACCTGGGTGAGGTATCTCAGAGGCTGTGCAATAAATCTTAAATCAGTTGACTGGAAGCAGTTTTATAAAATTTTATACTAAATTTTACCTAATTCAGTGTAATTATTGAACAAAATATCATCCGGGTAAATTAAATTTATATAATTTGTAGCTTTGTTGAAACATACTACTTCTATAAATATCTCATTACAGATTAATTGTTTTTAACTTAGAGGTATACAACAATTTAAACGCACCAGATTATATCTGACTAGCGGCAATTTAATGTTCCTTCAACAAATTGAACTGTAACAATGTATCTGCTGTTTTCTTAATCACATCAAACTCTATACCTGATTTTTCCGAAATCTCTAATAGCGTATGATTACCATCAGATAAGTTTAAAACCCACAACATAGCCATTTCACTCTTTTTTGTATCAGTTTGCCCACCTATAGCACTGTATAACCCTCGTTTACCCAACTGCGGTTCGCATTTAGGATTTTGATTTAAGTATTTTTTATTATTTTCTATAATATCTAAAACCGACAAAATTTTTGATAAAGAATCAGCAAGATATTGAGGTTGTACAAGTTCCAAATTGTCGGCAGATGTATGATATTGAGGATAAGTACCATGAGGTGATCTCATAAAACACCCTACAGGAAGATTAAAGCCTGGTGAACAAAACTGCCGTTCATCATAGCCATAGGGAGAGAACTCCATAATTTCATAATCTTGACCAGAACTCTTCAACACATGAGTAACAGCTTTATCAATTTCGGCATTACCTCGACGGCTTTTTTTGTAATGAGACTTGCCCGGATCACCCACACAGGTTACAACTAAACCATGTTTAATTTTGTCAACATTAGCTTCATTTAAAGCTAACCAAGTAATAGAACCGATGGTTCCAGGAATGAAGAGAAAGCGATAGGAGTAAGAAGGTGAAATTTCGCTGAGATGTTTGGCTAAAAAGGTTGCCAATGCTATACCTGAGAGATTATCATTACAAAGCGATGGGTGGCAGGTATGACACGAAATTATAATTTCATCCGTTTTTTTCCCTCTAATGTAATACTCTCCGTAAGTTAAACAACCATTCTCTAACGAAGAATCAATGCAAACTTCATATTCTTCATCTTTTAGTTCCAATAATTGATTATGACTAAGACAAAAACCCCAGTTTTCTTTGTAGTAAGAAGTTCTATAAGGAATCCAATCAGGCTGCTCGTGCAGTGTAAAAAGATGTGCTTTTAAATCCTCTAATGGCATCTTTTCATGAATATTAATGCTGTAATTAACTATATGGAGATTAGATTGATGGAAATTTATAATCTTTTCACCCTGTGAGTTTTTGATAAAGGCATCTCTAATATTCCATTCTTTGGGAATAGTCCAATCAAATACTTGAGTGCCAGTGGGAATATCATGAATATCTAAGGGAATATGTTGTTTAATAATGTTTAGTGTTTTTCTTAAGCCATCGCCAGTAATACTACGACAAATAGGATACATCTCTGAGATTAACTGATACATTTCACAGCTAATATCATTTACATTAACACTATTGTTTATATCAATGTTTTTCTGCATTTTATTTATTAAGTTACTTTATAAAATGGGTTAGGTTGCAAAAACTTATTCAGGATCAAATTATATTTAATGAATTAAAATTAGTTATATTATATTGAAGCTTTCAATACTAATATGTATGCAACTTTTTGTACTTCTTACTCTAGTTCTAAAGCAACAAACAGATTCCAGCTAGAAAACGATTTTGCGGCAATAAAAAGCTTCTGCATATTTATTGGGTGAGTTAGATTCAACTCCTCGCAACCTTAGAATTGATAGAAAGGTTTCTTCTGTAAACCATTGTTTATTATTTTGCGACGGAAAGCTATCAATAATATATTGAATTTTATTTTGGCAAATTTCATCATTTAAATTAACAAAGAAATTAGGATTTCCTAAATCACCATCATATTTAGGTATTTCATACTCTAAAATTAAGTGATTTCTAAATGTATTCCAAGTAAATTCGGAAATTAAGCGATGATCTTGATGCAAATCCTGGCGATAATGAGTAAAAATTAAATCAGGACTGTATTCTCGTTTTAATTCCTCGAAAAAGTATTTAATTTCAATTGCTATGAAAGGGAAAAATCCATCTTTAAATTTTTTTATTACTATATTTTTTATATGTTTATTTTTTAAAAATTTATTAGCGCTGTTATAAGCTTCCTCTTCTCTTTGTAAGTTTGAACTAAATACAACCCAATAAAACATAATATTTGGGTAAGTTTCTACCAATTTTAATATTGTACCTCCGCAACCAATTTCTATATCATCACAATGCGCTCCTAAACACAAAATTTTATAGTCAAAGTTTTTTTCTCCTTCAAAAGTGAATTTAAGCATATTGCTGATTTTTTAACTTTATAGAATATTTTTTGTAACCACTTGTTAGAAAGGCTAATTACAGTAGATATTTACTTAGTATATCTACTGTTGTGTTAAAGAGATTGGTAGTTATCCTTGAGCAAAAATTACTGGTGCAGAATCATTTGTAAACTGATTAATGCGGCTATATTCTAAAGATTTTTCCTCCTTTTTAAGAAGTTTCCATACTGCCCAAGGAGCGTTACCTTGACAATACATATCATCTAATTGCTGCTGCTCTTTGAAAGTATCCATGCACGCCCAAAAGCCGTTATATTTATAAGCTACTAATTGTTTGGTTTTAATTAGTCTTTGAAATGGTTCAAGTACCAATTCTTCTCCGGCTTCAATATATTTAAAGATGTCTTTATTAAACACAAAAAAGCCGCCATTTATCCTAATACCAGCTTGCTGAACACTTTGGATATCATTTACTAACCCATTTTCTTGTGTTGAAACTAAATGGAAACTTTGCGATGGTTTTACACACAGAAAACTGGCTATTTTATTATGTCTATAAAAATCATCAATTAAGTCAGGTAGGTGTAAATCTGTTAAGCCGTCGCTATAATTGACTAAAAAGGACTCTTCTCCTTCTAAGTATCTTTCAACCGCCTTGAACCTTTGACCTATGTTTGAAGTCAAGCCTGTATCAACAAAAGTAATATTCCAATCTTCAATGTCACTATTTACGAGTTTAATTTTTCTGCCTCCCTCCTGTAAAGTAAAATCATTGGAAACACACTCATCATAATGGAGAAAATAATTTTTGATGACATCTGCTTTATAACCAAGGCACAAAATAAAATCTTTGTGTCCATAGTGAGCATAGTATTTCATCACATGCCACAATATTGGTCTGTAACCAATATGAACCATTGGCTTAGGAATATTGCTGGACAATTCTCTTAATCTTGTTCCTAAACCACCACAAAATAAAACTACTTTCATTGTAACTTCCTTTGGTATTAATAAATCAGATGAAATTCTAGTTGCCTTCTTGCTCAAGCATAGACATTGATTTCCGGAATCGGGACTACAAATTTCCCACCCCAATCACGTACATACGACATCTGGGACATTACTTCATTTTTCAGATTCCAAGGTAAAATCAATAGATAATCTGGCTTAGTTTCTTGAATCTTGTCTGGATGAAAGATTGGGATATGAGTACCTGGTAAAAATTTACCTTGTTTGAAGGGATTTCGGTCTACAGTGTAATCAAGGAAATCTTCTCTAATTCCACAATAATTCAAAAGAGTGTTACCTTTCCCAGGAGCGCCGTAACCAACGATTGATTTTCCTTGCCGTTTAGCTGCAATTAAAAATTCCAAAAGTTGAAACTTGGTTTCCTTGACCTTTTCAGCAAAAGAAAAATAACTTTCTATGTTGCTAAACCCTGCTGCTTCTTCTCTTGCTCTTAATTCCTTTACCTGCTGACTGATAGATTTAGAATTATCGTCTACATGGCAAGCATAAATTCTCAGAGAACCACCATGTGTCGACAGTTCTTCTACATCAAAGATAGTTAAATTGTGAGCAGCAAAAATCTTCTCTACTGTGAGTAAGGATAAGTAAGAAAAGTGTTCGTGATAAATAGTATCAAATTGGTTTCCCTCTATTAGTCGCATTAAATGAGGAAATTCCATAGTAATGACACCTTCAGGCTTAAGTAAAATTTTACAGCCTGCAACAAAATCGTTGATATCAGGTACATGAGCAAGCACATTGTTACCTATTAATAAATCTGCTTGCTTGTCATTAGCAGCTAATTCATCTGCTGTGTTTTGTCCAAAGAACTTGACAGTTGTAGGAATGCCTTTTGTAATAGCTACCTCAGCAACATTAGCTGCTGGTTCTATACCCAAGACAGGTATTTCTTTTGATACAAAATACTGCAATAAGTAACCATCATTACTAGCTATTTCTACTACTTGGCTTGAGGAGTTAAGTCCAAAGCGAGTTATTACTTTTTCGGTATAATTTTTGGCATGTTGTAACCAAGAATCAGAATAAGACGAAAAGTAGGCATAGTGGCTGAAGATATCTTGCGGACTTACATATTCTTGAAGTTGAACTAAAAAACAGCGATCGCACACGTAAACATGCAGTGGATAAAACGGTTCCATTTGGTTTAGCTGTTCTGCTGTCACGTAACTTTCACACAGTGGTGACATTCCCAAATCCACAAAAGTTTGCTCTAACGTTGTCCCACAGAATCGACAGTTACAACGATTTACGCTTCTACCATTTTGTACAAAGGTTTGCAAAGTTGTCGTAGTCATTTATTTTTTAGCTCCCACACTGTTATATGCAATTTGATAGTGGTATATGAGAACCCTTACATCCTCATACCTGGTTGGGCGTGGCTAGAGTCTAAAACAGATTCAAACAAAGGCCAGCTTGTATCTTTCTCAGAAATTTCACTTAAAGGTAAAGGCCATTCAATCCCAAAAGCTGGATCGTTATAGGGTAGCCCACACTGATAATCTGGCGCATAGAATTCACTCATTTGATACACAACTTCAGCCGCATCAGTTAGCGTCTGATAACCATGAGCAAACATTTCAGGTACGTATAAAGCTTTACGGTTCTCTGCTGATAGCTCAACACCAACATGTAACTTATATGTAGGAGATTCAGGGCGCAGGTCGATGATCACATCATAGATAGCGCCATGAGTACAGCGAACCAACTTTACCTCGGTTGCCGGAGTAACTTGATAATGCATACCCCGGAGAGTACCCTTTTTGTGGTTGAAAGCGAGATTGCATTGGGCAACTGTTGGCTTTAAACCGTGAGCCAAAAATTCCTGAGCGCAAAAAGTACGAGCAAAGAAGCCACGAGTATCTTGCCGTTGCTCTATGTCAATAACGAATGCACCTTTGAGTGCAGTTTCTGTGAATAGCATGACTTATTCCAGAAGAAATTTTGATCTATTTGCTGAGTCCGAATCAGATACTCTAGCTGCTTTAAGCGAGTGAACCCTTTAAATAAAAAAGTGGATTCTGACATATCGATAGCAGTAAACACATCGAACAATTGCTGTGTACCTTTAACTGCATTCCACTCACACTTAAATCCCGGTAGTCTGGTGTTAATCTTCTCGAAAGAAACCCGATAGCTGCGGTTATCAGCAGTAGTGTCACCAAAAGAAAGTTGGCATCCAGTAAAAACTTCAGCTACTATCTGGGCAATTTCTTTGACTTTATAGTTACTAGCAGTGTCACCCACATTGAAAATTTGGTTGTGAATAATGTCGCGCGGAGCTTCTAGGGTACATAAAATTGCTTTGCAAATGTCTAGCAAATGAACTAACGGTCGCCAAGGAGTACCGTCGCTTGTCATCTTGATTTCTTTAGTCGTCCATGCCAGCCCAGACAGGTTATTTAACACAATATCAAAGCGCATTCTGGGAGATGCGCCGTAGGCGGTGGCATTACGCAAAAAGGTAGGAGAGAAACTATCGTCAGCTAATAACTTGACATCTCGCTCTACCAAGGTTTTACATTCAGCATAGGCCGTTTGGGGGTTGACAGGAGACTCTTCCGTAACGTAGTCATCAGTACCAACGCCATAGACACTGCACGAAGACGTATAGACAAAGCGACGCACACCGGCTGTTTTAGCTAGTTGAGCAAGTTGAACTGAGCCTTGATGGTTAATTTCATAAGTCACATCAGGACGTAACTGCCCAGCGGGATCGTTGGAGAGTTCAGCTAAATGAATGACTGCCTCAACACCTTGCAAATCTTCAACTGTAATGTGGCGGATATCTTTATTAAAAGTTTTGGCTGTGAGTTCGGTACCGTTGTATAGCCAACCAACTTTATAGAATCCTGTGTCAACTCCAATAACATCATGACCGTGTTGCATCAAGATTGGGGCTAATAAAGAACCGATATAGCCTTCAGTTCCAGTTACCAGTATTTTCATAGATGTCAAACCTGATAGGTAGAGCTTGGTTTTGTAAAAAACCTTTGTTAATTTACTACAAAACCATTTCCTCAAAACGAGCTACCTCGCACGAAGAACCGCTTACAAGACTGTTTTTAACTGTGCGTTATGTTGTGGTACTAGCACAATTCCTTATATAAATACCAGTGTGTAATAAGTCTGTTTGCGATCGCGTTCAGGAGAACGTATGACTTCATGTATAAGTTATAAGCTAAAACACATTTAATTTGCATATTAAATTTTCTCAATATCTTGTGGGGTGGGCAACATGAGCGCCCTAATTATGCAACTCGAATGCCGATTAGCTTATCAGCTGACTTTACTTTAATTTGTCTATTTATCCTGTTTATCCTACTTTTCCTACTTTTCCTACTTTTCCCACATTTAATAGTATTTAAAATAACAAAAAGCTAAAAGCCATTCTTTTTTGATAAAAAATTAAGCCATAAGGAGGAGGAAACCACCATTCTAAATTAGTTATCTTTAAATATTACTCAAAAACTAATCTTGATAAACATTAATTCTACTACATTAATTACGTTAACTACACTATTGTTTCAGCTATTGGATTTTTTTAGCTATTAAAAAAAAGTTTATTAAACTCAAACTTTGAAGTAACATATAACACGAGTATAAATTAATAATTAATCGTTAATTTATTTAATACTTCACGTAAGTTAATAACTGGAGATTCAAAACTGTTCTATGGCACGACGTTCGTTGAAAGCATCTACTATAGGTATTGAGAAAGCAAAAAGGGCTTTCAAAGTCAGGGAATGGACGCAAGAATATTTAGCTAGTGAGGTAGGGCTTGAGACTCGCCAGTCAATCTGGAAATTTTTTACAGGCAAGCCGATTGAGCGTCAGAACTTTATGGAGATTTGCTTTCAACTCGGTTTAGATTGGCAAGACATTGCTCAACTACCTGATCAGAGGCTACTGACAGAAAACAACCAGACATGGGAAAATTGCCAAGATGTCGAAAGCTTGGTGCAAATGTTGCGATCGCGTCGAAGTGATAAGATTCAATCCCAATGTGCCACTACGCGGTTGTTAGATATTCCTCAACCAATTCAACTAGAAGAAATTTATGTCGAAACCAATATTCTGAATAATATTACAAGTCGAAGATGGTTAGATATCCTCGATCTACAAGAGTCTATTTTAGAAAAGTTCGACTGTTTTGATTTTAATCAACTTTATCAAGAACGAGTCTCTGCAATACAAGCAGTTATCACCTATTCCAAACTAATGGTACTAGGTAAACCAGGGTCTGGGAAAACCACATTTTTAAAGTATATTGCAATCCAATGCAATAAAGGCAAATTACTATCAGATCGGATACCTATTTTTATTCGTTTAAGAAATTTTGCTGAGGATGCTAGAGAAACAGGAAGTTACAGTTTATTGAGCTATATTAGTCAAGAACTTGCCGACTGCGGTGCTTCAGATCAAGAAATCCAAACATTATTAGTTGACGGCAAAATGTTAGTTATGCTAGATGGTTTAGATGAAATTCCAGAAGATGATAACTACCAAATAATCAGTAAAATTGCGATTTTTACTGAAAAATATTACAAAAACCAGTTTATTATTACATGTCGGATCGGTTACCAACAGTATCGGTTTGAGGAATTTAGCGATGTTGAAATTGCTGATTTTGACTCTTCCCAAATCGAGGCTTTTGTCCGAAGCTGGTTTATTAATGTTAGCAATAATTCCCTAGAAAAAGGAAAAGACTTAACTTGTCAGTTCGTGCAAAAATTACAGTTGTTGGAGAATAAACAAATTCGAGAACTAGCCGTAAGACCACTTTTGCTTAACCTGGTTTGTTGTGTATTCCAAGGCCGCTCAGACTTTCCAGTTAGAAAGGTCGAACTTTACAAGCAAGGATTGGACATTTTGCTCAATCGTTGGGATAAAGTGAGCAACATCAAACGAAATGAAATTTATCTTCGTTTGTCTTTACCTCAAAACTTTGAACTGCTGAGTCAAATTGCTGCTATTACCTTTAAGCAAGGTCATTACTTTTTTACGCAAAGTAATCTCCAACAATACATTAAGGAGTACCTTTATAACTTACCCATAGACCAAACTGAGCAAACTGAGTCGGAAGTACTGCAACTCAACACTGAAGTAGTGCTTAAATGGCTTGAAACACATGGATTACTGATAGAGCAGGCACGGGGAATTTACTCGTTCTCGCATATAGTTTTTCAGGAGTATTTAACAGCTAAAAATATTGTTAGTAGTCCCAATTCACAAATATTAGAAAAAAAACTAATTGAGCTAGTTAGCCATTTGACTGAACCACGTTGGCACAAAATCTTTTTACTAACCGCTGGCATGTTGGATAATCCCACTTGTCTGTTGCAATTCATGCAGCAAGAGATTGATCAGCTTGTCGCCTTTGATAAGCAATTGCAAAAGTTCTTGAACTGGGTTAACCATAAGTCCCTTTCAGTTCAGTCTACCCATAAAAGAGTGGCTATTCGTGCCTTTTATTTGACACTAGAACTTCTCGACAACCTGAACTTAACTAATGACTTGCCTTTTTCCCTTGGTATCGATCTCAGGCTTACTAGTAGTCTTACTCCTGATTTAGCTCTAGATATAGCTCTTCAGTGTGCGCTTCAGTTAAGCATTGCCCTGCCTTATGAACCGTCTTTGGATCGAGTTTTGGCTTTAAGCTTTGCTCTCCCTGATGACCGAACTCTTGCCTGTAACTCTGAGTTACAGAGTTCTTTGCAAAAACTCAAAGAGCAGTTACCGACTCCAGTTCAAGGCAGAGAAAAGTTAAAAGAATGGTGGAATGCTAACGGTCAGATTTGGGCTAATGAATTGAGGTTGGTGATAGTTCGGTGTCGCAATATTGGTCATCAATGGCAGTTCAGTGAGCAGCACAAAGAAATACTCAAACAGTACTACACTGCTAACCAGTTATTAGTAGCTTGTCTTAATAGTACTTGTAAAATAACTCCCACTGTAATAGAGAGTATTTTGGCAACTTTATTGTTACCTACCCCTAAAAGATTGATGACATATAGCAGCATATAACAGGTTTATAAATGAGTAATGAGTAATGAGTAATGAGTAATGAGTAAATACCCATTACTTATTACTCATTACTTCAAACATTTTAGACAGTTGGAGTCGGGGATTTAAACCCCAACTCAACTGATACTACGTATTTTGATTGGGGTCTTAAACCCTTGATTTGGCGATAAACCACAGTAGCAACATTTTTAGAACTACCCCTTTTAAAGTTAGTATATATAGCATCAGATGGTAGCCTAAATTTCACCCGTCAACGGTTACGTATACGTCAACTTATACATTTCCGTAAACATGATTGCAAACGCACTCCTGAGACAGTTTAAACATTACAATATTGTTAATTGATAGCGGTTGTGGTGCTATTAACGCAATATTCTGCGGATGCGTTAATGATATAGGTATACCTGTGTTTCTTGTGTGTTTATCTTTTAAGTAAACTCAGCTAGCGTTTCAGCAAAAAAGAAATAAATTTGCAGTAAATTGTCGGGGGTAATTTGCTCAACTTGACTTCAACACCTTCTGGTTTCTGTGCTGAACCACTTGCAAAAGGCGAGGTAGTCACAGTAAAAGGTAAGTTTTTCTTTATTAGAGATAAAAAGTTTTTTCTTAAAGGAGTTAGTTACGGCCCTTTCTCCATCGGTAGCCACGGTGAGTCTTTTCCAGAAAAATCAGTTGTGGAAAAAGATTTCGCCATGATTGCAGAAATGGGTGCTAACTGTCTGCGTACCTATACTGTTCCACCTGATTGGCTTTTGGATTTAGCTGCAATCTATGGTCTTAGGCTGTTAATTGGTATACCTTGGTCTCAGCATATCGCCTTCCTCGACTCTTCTGCTGTGAAAGCAGAAATCCGTAACTGCATTGCTCAAGGAGTTAAAGTTTGCCGGGATCATCCCGCCACCTTTGCCTATTTAGTGGGCAATGAGATTCCTCCAGATATTGTCCGATGGCATGGAGCAAAACCGGTTCGGGCTTTTATCAAAGAGTTAATGGCGGTAGCAAAATCCAGTGATCCCGAAGGTTTAGTAAGCTATGCGAATTATCCTTGCACTGAGTATTTAAATATTGACTTTACTGATTTCTCATGCTTTAACGTTTACCTGCATCGGGAACAAGATTTTCGCCGCTACCTCTCTCGGCTTCATAACCTTGCTGAGGATAAACCTCTAGTACTGAGTGAGTTTGGCGTTGACTCGATGGGTGAAGGAACCCAAGTCCAAGCCGAAATTCTTTCTCAAAAGCTGTCATCTAGTTTTGAGATGGGAGCAGCAGGAACGATCATCTTTTCTTGGACAGATGAATGGTTTACTGGTGGATATGCCATACAGGACTGGGCTTTTGGTTTAGTTGATGCCGAACGGCTCAAAAAGCCAGCTTTCCAGACAGTTCAGCAATATTACACAGCGCCTCTGCCGCCAGTGTTACCTGAGTATCCCAAAGTCTCAGTGGTTGTCTGCGCTTACAACGCTGAACGCATGATGGATATTTGTCTAGCTTCTCTCAAAGAACTCAACTATCCCAACTATGAAGTAATTGTAGTTAATGATGGATCGCGCGATCGCACTCTCGAAATTACTCAGCGTTACGACTATGTACGCCTAATTAACCAAGAAAACAAGGGATTAAGCGCCGCCCGCAACGTTGGAATGACCGCCGCAACTGGCGAGATTGTCGCCTATACAGATTCTGATTGTATGGTAGATCCAGACTGGCTCACCTATCTGGTCGCCAAGTTTCTTTCCTCTGGTGTAGCTGCCGTAGGCGGGCCAAACTTATCTCCCCCGGAGGACTCTCTTGTTCCCGCCTGTGTTGCGGTTTCTCCCGGCGTACCTACCCACATACTTTTGAGTGATGAGGTAGCCGAACATATTGCTGGCTGCAACATGGCTTTTCGTCGGGAAGTTCTAGAAGAAATTAACGGCTTCAATCCGATATTTCGGACTGCTGGGGATGATGTCGATATCTGCTGGCGACTACAAGATAAAGGTTACACCATTGGTTTTAGCCCAACGGCAATAGTATGGCACTTTCGGCGTAACACAGTAGCTGCCTATCTCAAACAGCAGCAAGGCTATGGCAAAGCAGAAGCACTCGTTTATTTTCAGCATCCCTACCGCTTTAACCTTCTAGGGCAGCCCTCTTGGTTGGGGAGAATCTACGGAGATTTATCTACATTTGTTCGTATTGGTCAACCAATTATCTACTCTGGGGTGTTTGGTCGTGGTCTGTTTCAAACCTTGTACGAACCTTCCTCCTCTCTGATCTCTTACCTCCCCCTCACACTAGAGTGGAATGTAGCAGCTTTTATCCTATTTGTGTCCGCGCTTTTGTCTGGGGATCGGCCGTGGTTGGGTGCAGCAATGTTCCTCATCTCTTTTAGCTGGTGTGTAGTTGGTGCTATACAAGCGCGAATTGACTCTCGTTTTCTCAAAAGAAGGGCACGGTTGCTTGTGGCGCTACTGATTTACCTGGGGCCGATTGTACGTAGTATAGAGCGATATAAATGGCGCATCAAGGAACTTAATAAAACGGAGCCGATAAAGTTTGATGAGCTGTAAAGAAAAATAGAAGCATCTAAAAAAATGACTCAAACACTAACTCAAGCAGATTTAATTAAGTTTGATTCGCCAGCCAGCAGAGTAAATATTTCCTGGCGCGATCGCGCCTATGAGTTGTCCTATTGGACAGAAACAGGAATGGAGAAGGAGAACCTGCTGCAAAAGGTAATGGATTTACTCCTGCCTTCCAAGTATTTCATTGCAATGGATCAAGGCTGGAGCGACTGGGATTTAGAGATTTACCAGGGGATTTGGTCAAAAGTTCAGCTTAAAGTATGTACCGAAAATCATGGAGGTAACAAAAGAGTTTTGCGGGTGCGGTGTACCCTGAGAATGTCACAGTTAGCCATTATGGCTATGGTTGGCTATTGTCTGTTCACAATTATAGCGATCATTCTGGGAATGCCAGAAGTAGCAAAATTCACAATTGCGCTAGGTACGCTCAACGCCACTGTCATCTTATATCAGAACTTCCAGTTAGGACGTATTCTCTACCAATTACTGGAGATTGTTGCCAGAAGAGTGAACTTGCTGCCAATACAAACCACCAGCAACAAGTCTGTCACAGAAAGTGCAATATTACAGTCCTGACGAACGTCTTGGTACTCCAGTAACAAATGAAATGACTAGACGGGAGGTAAATCTGTAAGTGAGGCAAGAGATCAAAGCGATAATGCATCGATACGGGCAAATGCTCCGATATCCGCTGCGCCACTGGCGTACCTTAATAGCAATCCTCGGTCTCACATCTGGCACTTCAGCCACCGCAACATTTCAACCTTGGCCGATGAAAATCCTGGTGGATTATGCCTTCGGTCAAGCAGTGATCCCCCCACTAGCTGGATCATTTCTGGAGACTTTTAACTTGGCGCTCACACCGATGTTGTTGGTCGTTGTCGCCGCTGTTTGTAGCCTCGGACTTTATGCTTTAAACGCTACCTTGGAAACTACCCTTAGCTGGGCCTGGAGTGCTGTCGGGCAAGGTATGGTCTACGAACTGGCCCAGAAACTGTTCTATCGTTTGCAACGCCTTTCACTGTTGTTCCATAACCAACGGACTGTTGGTGATTCCCTCAGCCGTTTGTCCGGAGATACTTATTGCGTTTACACCTTGAGCAGTGCTTTGCTGATTTCACCTGTGCAGCACCTGCTGACGCTAGCAACTATTGGCATCGTCGCCTGGAATCTGAGTCCTTTACTAACGTTGCTTTCGCTTTTCGTAGCACCAATGATGGGTGGTTCAGCCCTTGTTTTTGGTTCCCGACTCAAGCGCCGGACAAAACTTAACCGCGAAGCCCAGTCACGCCTCACCAGTTTTGTCCACCAAACGGTAACAGCAATCCCCATGATCCAGGCATTTGGTAGAGAGAGTTACAATACCCGGCAGTTTGAACATTTAGCGGCAGACGCAGTTGTTTTATCACAACGTGAAACTCTGCTCAAGAGTATTTACGGTGTGGCAAATGGTACTGTGACAACGATTGGTACTGCGATCGTTCTGTATGTGGGCGGGCAGCAGGTATTATTAGGGGCTATGACTATCGGCAGCCTGCTCGTCTTCTTAGCATATCTCCAGTCTATACAAGGAGCATTTAAGGGACTATTTGGCATCTATGGGAGCCTAAAGTCTGTAGATGCCAATATAGATAGAGTGTTAGAGGTTTTGGATGCTAAAGATGGGGTGCAAGATGCTCCTACTGCCAGACCATTGCCTGCTCATCCAGTAGGAGGACGCGGACACGTATGTTTAGAGAAAGTCACTTTCGGTTACGAACCTAACTATCCCGTCCTCCAAGAAATTACCCTGGAAGCGCGACCGGGAGAAACGATCGCTCTGGTAGGCGCGACAGGTGCTGGTAAGAGTACACTGGTTTCCCTGATTCCCCGCTTTTTTGACCCCTGGCAGGGACGAGTCCTCTTTGATGGGGTGGATGTACGAGGTGTGCAACTGGAAAGCTTGCGATCGCAAATTGCCCTAGTGCTGCAAGAGCCTTTTTTGCTGCCCCTCTCGGTAGCACAGAATATTGCCTACGCCTGTCCAGAGGCAAGCCTAGAGAAAATTGTAGCAGCAGCCAAAGCCGCCAAAGCGGACGACTTTATCCAACAGTTGCCCCAAGGCTATGACACCCCGATTGGCGAAAGAGGAGCGCTCCTCTCTGGAGGACAGAAACAGCGACTAGCGATCGCCCGGGCATTGCTTAAGGATGCACCAGTACTGATTCTCGATGAACCTACTTCTGCCCTGGATGCCCAGACTGAGAATTTACTGCTGGAAGCTTTAGATCGCCTGATCGAAGGACGGACTACGTTTATCATTGCCCATCGACTTTCGACGATTCAACGAGCAGATCGAATTGTGGTTCTGGAGCAGGGAAAGGTTGTGGAGATGGGAACACTCCAGGAGTTGCTGGCTGTCCGTGGTTTCTACCATCGTCTGCACTCCTTACAATTTCCTGAAACGCCGCAGGAGGCCGTTTTATGAAACTGTGGTGGCTGCGACTGGCACGTTACGCCCTGGTTCGTTGGCACGGACTCACGTTTGTAATGGTGCTAATGCTGATTAATGTGGGGCTGAATGTACTCAAGCCCTGGCCTTTGAAGTTAATCGTTGATTGCGTCTTGAGCAACCAATCGCTGCCAAATAGCGTTGTTTGGCTCAAAACCTTGTCTGGCAGTGAATCCAACATTCAGTTGCTCGGTTGGTTAGCAGGTGCCACAATCTTTCTATTTTTATCCAGTGAGGGGGTTCGTCTTGTACAGGAATATGTTGGAGCTGGTGTTGCCAACCAGATGGTTTATGACTTGGGAGCAGCACTGTTCGATCGCCTACAGCATCTTTCTTTGAGATTCCACAACCAACAGCGGGCTGGCGATCTTGTTAGGCGAGTAATGACTGACAGCATCTGCATTCAGAATCTGGCCATGGGGGTTTTTCTGCCCGTGCTTACTTCCCTGGTGAATTTGGTAGCAATGTTCGCCGTCATGTGGCAGATTAATCATTTCCTTTCACTGCTTTCACTGATGATTGCTCCTCTAATAATGTTACTAATTTTGGTCTTTAACCAGCCCATGACTGAACGAACCTATCAATATCAACAATTTGAAGGTGAGATTGTGGCGTTGAGTGAGCAGACCTTGACAGCGCTACCGATTATTCAAGCATTCGGACGTGAAGCACACGAAGATGAGCGCTTTCACTACCTGTCTCAAAAAGCCCTCCAAGCTTATGTACGCTCTATCCTTGCCCAAATGCAATTCAAAGTTGGGGTGGGAGGCGTAACCGCAGTAGGAACAGCAGCAATCATGGCTTACGGTGGCTTCCAGGTTTTGGATGGGTCACTCTCAATTGGTTCTTTACTGGTCTTTCTCTCTTATCTCGGCTCCCTGTACGTGCCGATGGCGACTCTGGCTTATATATCGTCCAGTTTTGCGGCAGCGGCAGCTAGTGCTCGTAGAGTGTTAGAGGTTTTAGATGCTAAAGATGGGGTGCAAGATGCTCCTGCTGCCAGACCATTGCCTGCTCATCCAGCAGGAGGACGCGGACACGTATGTTTAGAGAAAGTCACCTTCGGTTACGAACCTAACTATCCCGTTATCCAAGAAATTACCTTAGAAGCGCGACCCGGAGAAACGATCGCACTAGTAGGCGCAACTGGTGCTGGCAAAACTACCCTAGTCTCCCTGATCCTTCGTTTTTTTGATCCCTGGCAGGGACGAGTTCTCTTTGATGGCGTGGATGTCCAAAGTGTACAACTGAAAAGCCTGCGCGAGCAAATTGCCCTAGTGCTGCAAGAGCCGTTTTTGCTGCCGATAACGATCGCAGAGAACATTGCCTATGGCTGCTTTAATGCTAGCCGCGAAGCGATCATCAAAGCCGCCCAAGCTGCGAATGCTGACACCTTTATTCAACGATTACCTCAAGGTTATGACACGATAATTGGTGAGCGCGGAGCCACACTTTCAGGAGGCGAGAAACAACGGTTAGCGATCGCCCGCGCCCTGCTCAAAGATGCTCCAGTGCTAATTCTGGATGAACCTACCTCTGCCCTGGATGCTCAAACCGAGTTTCTGTTGCTGGAAGCATTAGAGCGACTGATGGTAGGACGGACTACGTTTATTATTGCCCATCGCCTCTCGACAATTCAACGAGCCAACCGAATCGTAGTTTTGGATCAGGGAAAAGTAGTAGAGATAGGAACTCACGAGGAGTTGCTAGCAGTTAGTGGTTATTACAAGAGGCTGTATAAATTACACTTCGGCTCAACACAACCAGCATCAGCCTAGTACCGCAAGGCAAAAGTCAAGTTTAAGGTAAATACAGCGATTGCAAAAATATCCGTTTATGAAAATACTTAAATATTGATTAATTTTATTACCAAATTATACAGATTTTCCAAAACCTAACAGACCGTTTACCAACCCATCTTGATTCGCATTACAATATGCAGCGCTCCCCTGAAATTGTGAATGATTTAACCAACCAGCCACCCGACTGCCAGACAATAGCTCTTCCATCCAATATCCAGGTGGGACTCAACAGTGTTATCAACCATGATGAGCGCTGTTTTGCTCGCTTCCAGAGCCGCATCAACCCCGCGCTGCTCGTTGGAGAAAACTGCACGATAGATTATGTCCACTTTGCGCTGGGCAAAGCTGCTAGGGTTGAAATTGGAAACTATTGTTATTTGACTAGTGTCATCCTGCTTTGCGAACAGGAAATTTGCATCGGCAACTATGTGGTTTTGGGATGGAATACCACGATCGCTGACAGTGACTTTCATCCGATCGCGCCGGCAGAAAGAATTGCAGATGCGATCGCCTGCTCTCCTCTAGGAAAAGGACGGCTTCGCCCTCCTGTGATGTGCCAGCCGGTAATCATTGAAGATGATGTTTGGGTTGGCCCCAATGTCACGATCCTCAAAGGAGTTCGCATCGGTGCTGGAGCTTGGATTGAGGCTGGAGCATTGGTGACACGGAATATACCATCACGTAGCAGGGTGATGGGCAATCCAGCCCAGGTGATTGGGGAGGTAGAAGCCTAATGGATGCCACACGAACATTGCCTTGGGACTGGTATCCGGGAACAATTCCCGACAATGTTGTTTTAGGAGACGACACTTATATTGAGACTAGCCTCAGCTTTAAACTTTACCGCAGTCAATTGCCAGTAGGGCTACGATTGGGTAAAGGTTCTGCGGTATATAAAGATACTATGTTTGACATAGGTTCTTGCGCTCAGGTAAAGGTGGGGGAATATGCATTGATTCACGGTGCCCGCATCGTCTGCGATGCCGAACTCAAGATTGGCAATTATGCTTTGATCTCCTGGCAAGTCGTCCTCATGGATACCTACCGTTTACCATTCGACATTGCCAAGCGACGAAAAATATTAGAACGAGCATCGTGTCAACTTTCTCAATTCTCTAACGCCGATGTCCCAGCCCAACCAATTTGGATTCAAGATAACGTCTGGATTGGATTTGATTCCTGTATTTTGCCGGGGGTAACAATAGGCGAAGGGGCGATCGTTGGTGCCCGATCTGTTGTTAGCGAGGATGTTCCAGCGTATACCGTTGTGGCTGGCAATCCGGCTCGGATCGTTCGCCAGTTAGAGACAGGAGGTAGCAAGCATGAATTGTGAACCCCCTACTAAGGGAAAAATTATTGTCTTCGGGATTTTGTTTTGGTATCCCCTAGCAGGAGTAACTTATCAATTTCTCCACTATATGCTTGGGCTGCGTCAACTCGGCTATGATCCTTACTACATCGAAGATTCAGGACGCTGGATTTACAACCCCCTAATCAACGATCTATCTCCAGACGCTAGCGAAAACATTAAGCGAGTCGCACCAATTTTGGAGGACTATGGCTTTAAAGAGCGTTGGGGATTTCGCGGCCACTATCCAGGGGGCGAGTGTTATGGGATGAGCGAAGCCCAAATCTTAAAGCTATATAGCGAAGCAGACGCATTCTTGAATGTAACTGGCGCTCAAGAAATCCGTGAGGAGCATTTAGCTTGTCGTCGCCGCATCTATGTTGAATCTGATCCAGTTGGATCTCAAATTCGGGTTGTTCAGGGAGACGAAACCTTAATTGCTGACTTGGAAGCCCATGATACACACTTTAGCTTTGGGGAAAATCTGGGTGCGCCTGATTGTGGAGTCCCAACCGATCGCTTTGAGTGGTTGCCGACTCGTCAACCGATCGCAACAGACTTGTGGCACACGTCAGATAACACGCCAGGCATCGCTTACAACACCATTACCACCTGGGACAACAAAGGAGGTAAAGATATTACATATCAAGGTGAAACCTATTACTGGCGCAAGGCACGCGAGTTTGAAAAATTTATCGATCTGCCGCACCAGCGCTCAGTGCAATTTGAGATTGCGGCGGCTGATGTCAGCCAGGATGTACGATACCTGCTACAAAAACACGGTTGGAGCCAGGTAGACTCAATGGAACTCTCCCAAAATCTGAATTCTTACCGCAATTATATCCAGCGATCGCGCGGAGAATTCACCGTAGCTAAGGATCAATACACGCGATTGCATAGTGGCTGGTTTAGCGATCGCTCTGCCTGCTATCTGGCAGCAGGGCGTCCTGTGATTACCCAAGAAACAGGGTTTAGCAAGTTCTTGCCCACGGGTAAGGGATTATTTGCATTCAACACTATGGAAGATATTCTGGCGGCAGTGGATGCGATCGAAAGCGACTACGAAGGCAATTGTCGGGCAGCCCGTGAAATTGCCTCAGAGTACTTTGCCGCAGAGAAAGTGATTGGCAGCCTTATGGAACGAGCGGGGTTATAAGCATGGCACGCATTGTTGTTTGCGGATATATGATTCGACATCCAGTAGCTGGCAATCTCTTAGCCTACTTTCACTATGTGTTAGGGCTACATAATTTGGGACATGAAGTTCTATACCTGGAGGAAAGCGGCTGGTCTGAGTCCTGCTATAACCCGATCAACCACAATTACAATGATGATCCCCACTTTGGTTTGCACGCAGTCCAGGCACTAATAAACACTTATGGTGTAAATGCGACAGTGTGCTATGTAAATCGTGATACAGGAACTGTATATGGTGCAGATTGGCAAGAAATAAAGCAGATGCTCAAAACGGCGGATCTGCTATTAAATATCGGTGGAGTTTGCTGGTTAGCTGAATTTCTTTTATGCAAACATCGAGTATTAATCGATATGGATCCATTCTTTACCCAGATTGGGACATTCGCTGCCGAGGGTCGCAATGAATATCACGCCTACTTTAGTTATGGCGTTAATATTGGGCAACCCAATTGCGGCATACCGAGTGATGGAATTAAATGGCTCCCCACTGTACCGCCTGTTGTGCCAGAGATATGGAAAACTTCGATACTTACTCCAAAAGATAGTGGCGAAGAACGCGCAAATTTACCATTCACGACAATTGCCAATTGGAATGCTTATGGAGGCGTGACTTACAAAGGTGAGCATTATGGACAGAAAGATCAGGAATTTATGCGCCTGCTGGAACTCCCTAGCTACTGTTCGCAAAAACTCGAACTTGCTCTTGCCGGCAAGGATGCAGAAATAGCAGAGGCTGCGAAATCTTTAAAGGCAGCAGGCTGGTTAGTTCAAGATGGTAAGGAAATTAGCGCTAGTCTGTCAACCTACATAACTTACCTGACTGGCTCTCGCGGGGAGTTTAGCGTTGCCAAACAGGCTTATGTAAAAACTCGTAGCGGTTGGTTTAGCGATCGCAGCGTCTGCTATCTCGCTGCTGGTCGTCCCGTCATTTTACAAGATACCGGATTTAGCGATTGGCTGCCGACGGGGCAAGGTGCGTTGGTGTTTTCATGCTTGCAGGAAGCCGTAGGCTGTATCGAGCGCGTCAATACAAATTATCAGGCTCACTGTCAGGCAGCAAGGGAATTAGCCGAGCAATTCTTCAGTTACAAAGTGGTGCTACCTCGACTACTGGAGACAGTTTTAAATATGAACACACCTTATCTATCTCCATTGCTCTGACTGCCTATGCAGAACGAGAAATTATTAGCTAATACATCTAAATCAAAACATTTAATAAATTTAAAATAAGATGATTATAATTTTTGCTAGTGCTATCGGTCGATTTCCCATAGGGGGCAACGCCTGGTCTGACCTGCAATACCTTCTGGGTCTGCGTGCCCTTGGACATGATATTTTCTATTTGGAAGAATGTGGATCGATGTCGTGGGTTTACAACTGGGAAACCGAGCAAATCACGACGGAGTTAGACTATCCGACAAATTATGTTAAAAACTGCCTAGAACCACTTGGTTTTAAGAACAAGTGGATTTACCGAACTGACGAGCATTCAGTCGGAATGGAGATTGACAAGTTCAAAGACATCTGCTCTCAGGCTGATTTAATGATTATCCGTGGCTCACCACTTTCTGTTTGGAGAGATGAGTATGGATGGCCGCAGCGCCGCATCTATATTGATGCAGATCCCGGTTTCACGCAGATTAATATTGCTAGCGGTAATTCGGAATTAGTACAGACGATTGAACGTTGCGATCGCCTGTTCACAATTGGGCAACGCATTGATGCCCAAGACTGTCTTATCCCCACAAACGGTAGGCATTGGCTAAAGACATTACCTCCAGTAGCACTGCCTTACTGGCCAGTAATTGAAGACAATGACACCATCGGCTTCAGTTCGATTATGCAGTGGCACAGTTATCGGGAGGTAGTATACGAAGGAATCACCTACGGCAACAAGGATAAAGAGTTCTTAAAGTTTATTGATATACCGCAAGTCACCAAACAGCAGTTTCGGATTGCATTAAGCGGCGGCTTTCCTGATGAACTATCGCAGTATGGCTGGGAGGTGATTGCCGGATGGCTTGCATCCCTTACACCAGAGTCTTACCAGAAATTTGTTCAAGCATCCCGTGCTGAGTTTGGAGTAGCAAAACAGGGTTATGTTGCTACCAAAGGTGGCTGGTTTAGCGATCGCAGCGTCTGTTACCTAGCCTCCGGCAGGCCAATTCTAGTTCAAGACACAGGCTTAAGCGATTGGCTACCGATCGGAGAAGGACTTTTAATCTTCCAAGACATCTGCGAGGCGATGAACGGTGTCCATACGATCAATTCTAACTATGAAAAACATCGTCATGCCGCACGGAAGATTGCGGAAGAATATTTTGACTCCCATAAAGTTCTGTCCTCGCTGCTAGAAGCAGCCATGAATTAATCATCATGATTCAATTTAGGAATATCAATATGCCGACAGTCACCATTGGATTTTTTCCTCGCGAACAGTTCTCATTAGCTGCGGAATCATTGCAGCGAATTTTTGACTACACGCATATTCCTTTTAATTTAATTGTGATAAATTGCAACACTCCTGAAGTTTACTGGAAGCAAATTGAAGAGGTGCTTGAGGGACGTAGTAATGTCAAAGTCATTTATAAGGATTATTATTTGATGCCTAACCAATCAAGAAATCTGGTAATTGAGGAATCTAACCCTAATGATGATTTCTTGTGTTTCATCGAGAATGATGTTCTCGTAGAAGAGGGTTGGTTGTCTTATCTCATCCAGGCTTGCGAAGAACATCCAGCTGATGTGGCCATTCCCCGTATTATCGAGGGCGGTTTGGATGCAACTAAAATTCACTGGGATCCAAACTTAGGACAGGTTCATTCAATACAAACGACGGATGGGATCAAGTTGGAAATTCTGCCACCTACAGGCGATCAACAGCTTGATCGAGGTTCCCATCGCCGAAAGATAGAGTTATCTGGAGAGGTTCATTGTCAACTTTACCGTCGAAGTGTTTTCGATCGAGTGATGCCTTTTGATGATGTCGTCTATTTAGATTGGATTGATTCTAGTATGGCTTTGTATCATTCTAACATTCCAGTTGTGTTTGAACCGAAGTCTGTTATTCATTTCTGGCATCCTTTTCCTCCAGAACGTGATAACCTCGATTATTTCTTTAAAAGATGGGATATTCAACAAGCTGCCAAGGAGTTAGATGAGATTCCGAAAAAGTGGAATCTGGCTCAAATAACGGCAGATTTATATTTCGTGGAAGAGCGCAATCGCATTGGTCATCTGTATGAGTTGATAGAGGAGCTGAAGGCTGTAATTTCGCCAGAAAAATCTTTCATCTTAGTTGATGAGGATTGCCTAAATGGCAACAAAATCATTGAAGGTTTTCAGACTATTCCCTTTACTGAACGCAACGGACACTATTGGGGAATTCCCACAGATGATAATATGGCAATTCAAGAATTTGAGCGATTGCACCAAACTGGGGTATATGCAATTGTCTTCTTTTGGACGGCTTTTTGGTGGCTAGAGTACTTTACTGGATTTCATGACTATTTGCGTCAAAAGTTTCCTTACTTATTAAAAAATGATTATGTAGTTGTGTTTGGCTTAGGATAAAGGGAAAAGTATATGCAAAAAACTCTAGCCAGTATCATCATTACCAATTATAACTATGGATCTTTTTTGTCCGAGGCAATTGAAAGTGCCCTAAATCAAAGCTATCAGCCTACAGAAGTCATCGTAGTTGATGATGGTTCAACCGATAACTCACAACAAATCATTGCCAGTTATGGAGAAAAAATTGTTCCTGTCTTAAAAGATAATGGTGGACAAGCATCTGCATTTAATGCTGGTTTTGTTATTAGTTGTGGTGAGGTTATATGCTTCTTGGATTCAGATGATGTTTTGCTACCGACTGCTATTGAAAGAGTAGTTAAAATCTTGCGTGACGATCCAGATGCAGTTAAGGTTCATTGGCCTTTGCGTGTCATTGATGTTAATAGCAACTTACTAGAAAAAGTTGATTGTAAAGGTATTTTATCAGAAGGTAATCTGTACAATGAGCAGCTTAAATATGGTTTAGAAGGTCATACTTTTCCACCTACTAGCGGTAACGTTTGGTTACGCAGCTATTTAGAGAAAATCTTACCTATGCCTGAGACTAACTATCGATTAAATGCAGAGTCATACCTCGGCTTCTTGGCTCCTTTTTCCGGCAGTATCAGGCGGATTAATGACTATCAGTCGCTATACCGCATTCATGGTCATAATGGCACAAACAAGCGTACTTATAGCTGGCGACTTAGCCACTATTATTATGAAGAGAAAGTTCTACGGGAATATTTACACAAACAAGGTATTAAAGTTAATGATGCATTTGAATATAAGGAAGATTCTTGTCACAAATATCTTCAGCGGATGGTCGAGTTAGGTAAAGAGTTAGGCTCTTTGATTGCACAAGAGCAGAATTATATTTTGGTTGACATGGACGAATTGGGTCATCATCAGCTACTTGAAAATTGCCAAGCGATCCCTTTTATAGAAAAAGAGGGTGTGTATTGGGGGCCTCCTAGTGACGATACCATAGCAATTAAGGAATTTGAGCGACTGCACCGTGAAGGCGCAAGTTTCATCGTGTTTGCCTGGACTGCCTTCTGGTGGCTTGACTACTATGCTGAATTCGTTCGCTATTTGCGTACTAGGTTTCGTTGTCTTTTGGAAAATGAACGCTTGGTTGTCTTTGATTTACACACTTTAGCTTGATACTGCCTGGCCGTTATTAGCAAAACAGGGAGTGAGCAGAAACTATATGAAACCTGAAACCAAAGTTACGATCGCAATCCCAACCTACAACCGATCAAATTTACTCAAAACTAGCCTGCAAAGCGCATTGGCACAGGACTATCCAGATTTCCAGGTGCTTGTATTAGATAATGCTTCTGACGATGATACAGAGGCGGTTGTAGGCTCATTTGCGGATTCGCGAATTATTTATGTACGCAACGAAGTCAATATTGGCATATTTGGCAATTGGCAGCGGAGTATTGAGCTAAACACTAGCCCCTATCTCAGCATCTTATCGGATGATGATGTTCTGCTGCCCAACTTCATCCACGAGTCTGTCCTAGCATTGGACAATTATCCTCATGCTGGTCTGTCGGCTGCCCAAGCTGAATTTATCGACACTAACGGTGTTTTACTACAGGTCACAGGCACAGAATTTTCAGACAACTTGCCACAAGAGCTGATCGACGGTCTAGAGTTCATCCACCAAATTGTTGATGGACGGAAATGGATTTTGCGTACCAGTGCAGTGATGTTTCGCGCTTCTGCCCTCAAGGCGGTTGGGGGATTCGACATAACGCACTCCAAGTACTTGCTAGACTTGAACCTATACTTGCGGATGGCGGTGCAATTCGATTTCTTCTTTATTGCCAAAGAACTGGCTCAAGTCCGGTTTCACGTTGAACAGGATTCCCAGGTCAGCTTTCACTCCCTTAGTGGAACAGGAGCGCTTGCTGTGATGGCAGAACGTACTGATGCGATCGCTTATTTGTTACAGTCACCGCGTGCAGAGGATGCATCTTATCGTCAATGGCTAGTAGAGCGCCTATTGCATATCAGTATGCGTCGCAGCGAGTTTACATCTCAACTAATACCCGCACTCAATCTTAGCTGGCCAGAACGACAACAGATTGCCATTGAGGAGATCGTAGCCACGATTCCAGCAGGAAAGTGTTTTATTCTGGTTGACGACAATCAGTGGAGTTCCGAGATTCTACCTCAATCTAATTTCCTTCCCTTTCTCGAACGCGATGGTGATTACTGGGGCGCTCCACCTGACGACCAAACTGCCATTCAGGAACTCGAACGAATGCGACAAGCGGGAGCAAGCTTTATGGTCATTGGATTTCCCGCCTTCTGGTGGCTAGATTACTACTCACAGCTACGCAATTATCTCAATTCAAATTTCCGCTGTGTTTTGCACAACAGCCGCCTGATTGTGTTCGATCTCTGGTCGTGAAAACTGGATTTAATAACTTAAAAATAAGCTTGTCTTTAAATTTATTATGCGGGCGTTATTACTAAACAGAGGGTCAGTAGCAAGGATATGAAATATTAAACCAAAGTGACTATCGCCATCCCAACCTACAATCGCTCGGATTTATTAAAAGTTAGCCTTCAAAGCGTTTTATCACAAGACTATTCAGATTTCCAAGCTCTGGTGTTAGAAAATACTTCTACCGATGATACAGAGGCAGTCGTTCGCTCGTTTGCAGATCCGCGCATCAATTACGTGCTGCGAGATTCTCCAACGTTAATTATGTCGCCAGAATAAAAACCTCTTTCCTCCTGCCACCTGCGTTCTGCCTCATCCCAACGACAAATATTTACACCGATCTACTTTGCTCCCGCTTGTAATGAACTGCAAACTCACTGGATCGAGTTGTCATGAACTGGAAATATGAAAAAGGTAAATTTAATATCCCAAGTCGATGGCTAGCCTTGTCAGGAGTTTTGGCTTTAGCTGGCGTTGGCGGTTGGCTGACCTACTTCTTCGCTCTGAACCAACCTCCTGAACCAGTAGCAGTACGCTTGCTAACTGTGGAGCGAGGTAATGTTGAAACCACAATCAATGAGAGCGGTATTGTTGAGTTACGAGAACAGCGAATCTTGAAATCCCCAAAAGAGGGTGCAGTCGAACGAGTCATGGTAAAACCTGGTGAGAGGGTAAAACTTGGTCAAATATTGCTGACCCTGCGCTACCCAGAGCGAAAAATTGCTCTTACCAATCAGCAGTTGCAAATTCAACAAGAGCAAATCAACCTAGCACGTAGTCGCCAAAAAATTATTGAAGCCCAAGAACGATTAACAGCCGAAGAAAAACAACTCCAAAGGCTTGCTCCCTTGGTGCGAGAGGGAGCTATTGCCCAACAACAAGCGCAAACGCAAGAAGATGCAGTACGCGTTGCTCGGGCTAGCCTGCGAGATACTCAAGCAGAGGCACGTACAACCGCCCTCAAAATTCAGACTTTGCAATTGGAGCGCCAACTTATTCAGCAGCAACTCCAGGATAATATTGTAACTGCACCATTGAACGGCGTAGTCTTGGGTGTGAATGTAGAGGATGGTGATGGGGTCCAGTTGCGTACCAATCTGCTCACTTTGGGTGATCCAGGAAAAATCCTGGTGAAACTCCAGCTTTCTACCCTCAACGCTGCTCAAGTTCGCGTCAATCAACTTGCCCGCATTAATGCGATTGGGCCTAATGCAAAGACGTTCTCTGGACGGGTGCAAAGCTTGTATCCTCAAGCACTCACCACTGAAGACCAAAAACAAGATGGTAGTAGTCCAAAACAATCAGATCAACCAACAGTACCCGCAACCATTCGGCTTGATACCCCTACTCGCACACTGCTCCCTGGTAGTAGGGTAAATGTCGAGGTTGTGTTGCAGCAACGGCAGAACGTAGTAGTTTTGAAGACAGAGGCTATTGTGCGATCGGAAGCGCATCCCTTTGTATGGGTTCGGGATAGCCAAAATCAAGCCCAAAAACGTACCATTAATCTGGGATTGGAGGGGTTAATGGCTGTAGAAGTAACCTCTGGTTTACATCCTGGCGAACAGGTCATACTGCCGCCTGTTGAGTCGCAACTCAAGCCAGGGCTGCCAGTTAAGGCAAGTGAAAAGTAATAAATAAATTAATATTTCGACTTTACTCCCCCAGCTTATTTTCGTGACATTCACTCCACACCCTTACACCCACCCATTTTTAAGCTAGAGCAAAGCGACTATTATGGCTCTTTCAGCTTTTGACTTATTAAATATTACCTTTCACTCCTTAGGTAGGAACCCGTTGCGTTCTGCTCTGACTACTCTAGGGGTATTTATGTGTGTGGCTGCTGTTAGCGCTACACTTCAGGTTGGTAATATTAGCCGAGCCGCGATCGCTCAACAATTAGCAAAACGAGGCGCACCTCAAGTTTCAGTTTATCCAAACTGGGATTCTGGCGGTCAAACCACCCAACTCAAGTTGGAAGACATGGAATTCTTACGACAGCGAATGGTGGGCTTGCAGGCGATCAGTTCTTTTAATTGGGCTGGTTCTACGCCAACTGTATTTCGGGACAAGGAATTTACTCCACCCATGTCACCTGTTTCCCAAGATTTTTTGCTGACTTCAGGGAAATCATTGGTTTCGGGACGGTTTTTCACATCTGAAGATTTTGCTAACTACCGTCCGGTGATAGTAATCGATCAATTGCTGGCAGAACAACTTTTCCAAAAGCAAGAACCTGTAGGGCAGCTGATTTATGCTGGGCAAAGACCCTATATCGTCATAGGGGTGGTAGCGACTAGTCTAAATGAAAATGCACCCCCGGCGGGTCAACTGTATGTGCCGATGTCTATTTACAACGCTTTGACCGGTAGCCGCGACATTGGGAGTATCCAAATGCGCCCTTACTCACTTGAAGATGTGGAAAAGTTAAGCCACCAAGCAGAGAAATTGCTGCTACAAAGATTTCCAGGTTACAAATTTAAATTTTGGAATAATGTATCAGATATTATACAGCAGCAGAAAACTCTAGAGATGGCTTCCCAAGGTCTAACAGCAGTAGGAGCGATCGCGCTATTAGTTGGCGGTGTTGGGATTGCAAATATTATGATTGCCTCAGTAACAGAACGAACCGCTGAAATAGGTTTGAGACGGGCGGTGGGTGCAACCCAACGGGAAATCATGCTGCAATTTATTCTAGAGGCGATGCTTTTAAGTCTAATAGGAGGGGCAGCTGGGCTGGGAGTGGTGCATGGATTCACAGTTGTGGTTACCGATACCTTTAGCTTGCCCTATGAGTTTGATAGCAGAATTGCAGTGCTAGCACTAGGGTCAGCGCTAGCGGTAGGGGTGGGAGCTAGTTTGCTTCCCGCCGTGCGGGCCAGCCAGATCGACCCAGTAAAAGCGCTACGTTCAGAATGATGAGAGCGATTTTTTTCGGGGGAGATGGGACTGGGAATATGGTAAGATGACCCAATGTCCGATTCTGAGCAACTTGTCATTTACCAACGACAAAAAATCGCTAGATTATCTACGTCAGAGTAAGCCACCTTGCTTACCACTGTTGAGTAGTAGTTTGACCATGCTGTGATTACCGGATTTAATCGGCTGATTAACGCCGCTTGGGGCGCTGCCTTGTGGTCGTCGATGATACTTGCTACTCGGTCGTAATGTATCTTTTGCTTTTCCTTGCTGGGGGTGATGATTGTTTTGAAACCTTGTTTTGAGTGGTATTTACCCACTTTCCACTGCCTTATGTTAAAACCGAGAAAGTTAAACCCCGGCTTTTCTAACTCATACTCATTCAAAGTGTGAGTTAAACGTGTTTTGGCAGGTTTCAATTCTAAGCCCATGTCTTTTAACCATTCAGAGATTATTTCCCCATGCTCGAACTTGTCGGCGGATGGTGGGGAATGTATTTAATTTTCTTAGCAGTGCTTCATGGTCGATGCGGTCGAAGCATTTTGCAATGTCAGCATCTAAAACATATTTGCTTTTCTGAACGATTGCGTTAAATATGGCTTCCATTGCATCATGACATGAGCGCCCAGGTCTGATCCCGTATGAGTTAGGTTCAAATCGCGCTTCCCATTCTGGCTCTAATGCCAATTTGAACAGCGCTTGCAAAGCTCGGTCGTCCATTACGGGAATACCCAAGGGTCGTTTCTCATCCGTTCCTGGCTTGGGAATCCAAACCCGTCGTGTCGGTTTTACCTTTGAGTTAGGTTTTAATTTGGCAACCAGTTTTAAACGTGCTTCTGGGGATAATGATGCTATCCACCGGGTTTATTGGGAGTGCTTACTGGTCTGGAGATTCGCTCTCTCCGTCAGATGCAACGAGATTATCCTGCTAATCCCTATATTTTCCAGTCTTCTCGACGTGGGCCGTTAGCACATGATACGATCGCCGGCATTGTTGAGCTGGCTGGTGAATTAGCTGGTTTGCCTTTCCCTATTCATGCTCATATGCTGCGGCATGGAACAGGTTATTATTTGGCGAATCGAGGCATTGATACCCGAACAATTCAGAGTTATTTGGGGCATAAAAATATTCAGCATACTGTTCGTTACACCGAACTTGCATCTACCAAATTTCAGGGGCTTTGGGATGATTAATGTTTAAACCCCTTGGTTAATTCTTGCCCATCTCCCCCGAAAAAAATCGCTCTCGTTGGGTTCCAAGAGTATTACGGGGAGCGTGCCGACTAGCTGATTATCCGCCAGAACTGACAAATTAAGAGCATTTGCCTTTGGTGTCGCCAGAATAAGGAAAATGGTAGAGTATATAGTGATCGCTACGCTAAAAATGTTTTTAAGATATGGCTGACCAAAAAGATAAAGCTCAAGAAAAAAACCGCCTTGAACAGCTTCAATATGAACAAGGCAACACTGATTCTAAACACTCAGGCGGTGCTGGCGCTTCTGGCGGCAATTCAGGTGCAGGTAAATCTGGCACATCAAAAATTTCTGCCACTGGTACACCTGATGATATCGAAAAAATTGATCAGGATCAGGAGTAAAGCTGACTCCGAGGAGTCAAGGTTTAACTGGATCGTCTCTGATTAGTAACTCAACTCAACAATGGTGGATTGAATACCTTATTATTCAGTCCACATAAGCTTTCGCAACGCGATCATCAGAAGGCTGTCAAAGAATTATGCCTTTTATCCCACATTTCGCACTTCAAAATGTCATACCTTAATACTTCAATAAATCCTAC
>JAHCSU010000522.1 GCA_023522315.1 Nostoc sp. CCCryo 231-06 | reverse complement strand
GCTTTTTTAGCACTGTCTGAAAGCTGGGCATTTATCGTGCATAATTTATTTTTTTACGCTTACTCAAGACTCCAAATTATCATTTAGAATTTGATTTAAAAGTTAAATTTATTATCAATATGCATACTACAAAATGAAGTGCGGAATGTGGGTTATAAAAACTCAAAACCAAGTAAATTTAAAAACACATATTTATTTTAAAGCAAAACTAACTAAAGATAGATGTATAGCCTTTCGGAAGAAAGTAATTTCTCAAAAGGTCTGAGAAAAACAGATTTACTGAGCAGGCGCTAACCGTATGCTTGGGGTAATACCAATTTTGCATGAAGATGCGCTAAAGCATATTTAGGTATAAGAAAGAAAAACGAACTGCGTTCGCGCAGCATCTCGCACAGAAGGACGCAAAAGACACAAAGAAAGAAGTTAAAAGGGTTTGGCGCAGCCTCACAAAGAAATGGTATAAGTAAGTGGTTATGAAGAATTCAAGCTTTGTAGTAAGGACTGAAGCTCTTACTAGGAGAGAATCTAGTTACTTTTAAATTGCGTAACATAGTTTGATTTATTCTTGCCCACTTACTTAATGTTTGTATTCTCATACGTGCTGACAGGAAGATATAGAAAATGGGAAGTTTAATTGATTTTAGATTATTTGCTCCTCGTAATGAAGGAGCAGCTTTAATTGGGTCTTTTTCTGAGTGGAAAGAAATCCCAATGGTAAAAAGTGAAGATGGTTATTTCCGCACTCAAGTAAAACTGGAAAATGGAATTTATCAATATAAATTTCGCGTTCAAAGCAAAAGCGCGAATTTTACACTTGATGAATGGGTAGACGTTATTGATCCTAAAGCGACAGATGTTAATGAAACAGAAAAATGTAGCATAGTGCGGATTAAAGATGGGCAACGCATTATTGATACTTACGTTTGGCAATACGACGAAAAACCATTGCCTGAGAACCGTGAATTAGTCATATATGAAATGCACGTTGCAGATTTTTCTGGTGATGAAGTTGGGTTTGATAAACGAGGCACATATTTAGGGATAATTGCCAAGTTAGATTATCTGGTTGAATTGGGAGTTAATGCAATTGAATTAATGCCAGTTAATGAGTACCCTGGTAACTATAACTGGGGCTATAAAGTGCGCCACTTCTTTGCTACAGAATCTAGTTACGGTTCAACAGAAGATTTAAAGCGATTAATAGATGAGTGTCATGCTAGAGGCATTCGCGTTTTTATGGATGGAATTTATAACCACACAGATGAAGAATGCCCGTTAATGCTGATTGACCGGAATTACTGGTATTACGAACACATGCATTATCCTGAAGATCCAGATAATTACTGGGGGCCAGAGTTAAACTATGATAATTATGATGAAAAATTAGATGTTAAACCTGCATGGAAATACGTCGGGGATGTGGTGCAATTTTGGATTCAGGAGTATCACATTGATGGAATTCGCTTTGATGCAGTGCGCCAATTGGCTAACTTTGAATTTTTAGACTGGCTGGCGAAGCAAGGAAAAAACCATGCTGCACCCAAGCAGTTTTACAATATTGCTGAACATATTCCTGATACAAACACTGTAGTCAGGCCAGATGGGCCATTAGATGCTTGTTGGCATGAGAGTTTTCGGTACTTTATAGTTCCATATATTTGTGGAGAAACATTTGAGTTAAAACAACTAAAGCAAATTTTAGATCCCAGACAGCAGGGTTATGCAACTGCTACCAATGTCATAAATTATTTGGCAACCCATGATCGCGAACGTCTATTGCGAGAATTAGGCGATCGCGGTATCTTTGACACAGATGCATTTAAGCGAGCGAAGTTAGCAGCCGTTCTCTTAATGACAGCGCTGGGTATACCAATGCTGTGGATGGGAGAAGAGTTTGGCGAATATCAGCAAAAAAGCGAAGATGTAACTAAGCCACAGAAAATTAATTGGTCTTTGTTGTCAGGTGACCAAAATCATAATTTATTTGAGTATTATCAAAAACTCATTGCTCTACGCAAGCAGAATATAGCCTTGAAAAGTGACAATATCGAGTTTTTCTACGAAAATCCGGACGATAAAGTACTGGCTTATACTCGCTGGGATGAACATAATTCTCATGTCGTTGTCGTGGTAAATTTCTCCGACCAGAATCTAAATGAATATAAGATTTCAGGCTTCCCATCTGCTGAATATTGGCGAGATTGGCTCACGAATTGGGAGGTGAAAGTTGGAGAAGATGGTTTAGTCACTGATTTGCCAAGCTATACAGCCAAGATATTTATTTAGCAGTTGTAGTCTGTAAAGAATTGATTTAAGAGCTTTTCGGTATAAAATAAAACCTGCTATCCCCAAACAGCTAGAGACAAGCAAGCCAATAAATACTGCAATTAACAAAAATCTTTGCAGTCTAGCAGTTTTTTTTCTTGTTCTAGTCGTGCTTCTACCTCTTTGGCGCAGGCTGCCTCCAATGCCGTTTGTATTTCGCGTCGTTCGCATTCAATACTTGCAGCTAAAAATTGATAATCAAAATCGCTCAGACTTTTCCCTTGCGCCCAATTTTGAGTATCTTTTAAAGCCTGTCCTCGCAAAAGACGCGATTCATCTTTAAAGGAAGAGGCTACCCAATAATTGAATCTTTGCGAGTAAGGGCGGAGATTGTCTAAGTACTTGATTACCCATTCAGCATTGAAAACATTCCGATAGATGGGATTTTTAATTTTGAGATAGCCGTTGTGTTTCTCGACTAAACCAGATAACAACAGTTCTGTCTGTTCTTGACTATCATCGGTCGGGACTGGAAGCTCGGAAAATGAAGTGTCTTTTATCTGTCGCCTGTCCCCTGCTCCCCTGCTTCTTTTGCTTGTAACACTCGTTGGTAAAGCCCTAATAATCTTCCGGCTCGGTGTTCGTTAAAAAGTAGGCGATCGCGAATTGTGCGGAGGTGTTCGGGATCGTCGTTGGCTTGCCAGTGTAGAACAATTTGTGCGATCGCACAAATTGTTCTACCCAAGATACTTCAGTTTCTCGCGGTAAATCAATTTTTCTATTAGATGTTTTTAAAGCTGTATGGACAATTAACTGACAGAGTTTAAGCTGATAATAACACCTTTGTACCATTGTTCCGGTGTCGTATCCTCGCTACCCAATGTGGTTACATCCAAGTAAACACAGCTATAGCCTTCTTGTCTGAGACGATAACTTGTGAGCTGTAGTAGCGATGACTTGCCCATCTGGCGAGAATTGAAGACGTCACAAAAATCACCAGCCTTCAGGCTTGTATAAAGTTTTTCGTCTGCCTGACGGATAACATCCGTGGGATCGTTACTGCAAAGACTACCCCATACCTGGTATCTTATATTGAAGTGTGATTATCAAACAAAGAGATTAGCATAATTAACAATTTGTAGATAATAAAGAATGTTGTATTTCCGAATCCGATTCAGTAGGGCGTCTACTACCAGAGGATACTGGATGGCTCCTGATTTACTTAGTCTCCTAGAGTGCAAGGCGTAGCAGCAAAGTTCATTCCACATCCAGCTTGATGGCTGTGATATTATGGGAGACTGCTACATACATTTAGAAAAACTAGAAATTGAATCGATCATGGCTCTGACGCAACTGCGGAAACAAGAAATAATTTCCAACTACCAAGTTCACGAAACCGACACGGGATCGTCCGATGTCCAAGTTGCCATGCTAACTGAGCGCATTAACCGCCTCAGCGAACATCTCCAGGCAAATAAAAAAGACCATTCTTCCCGGCGGGGACTGTTGAAGCTAATTGGTCAGCGCAAGCGTCTTCTAGCCTATATATCTCAGGAAAGCCGGGAAAAGTATCAAGCTTTGATCGCTCGTCTCGGTATTCGGGGATAGGGATTACCGCTTATGTCTGCTGAAGAATCTGAACGCAGTCGCTTGCCCTTTGAACCAAACAAAAAGCGCCAAAAACCCGCAAAAACTCAAAGTAAACCAGCAGCACAGCCACAAGAATCTGGCAAACAGGCTGATAGAAAACGGTCTTACACCAAACAAGAGATGGCTATTCCCCAAGTAGTCAGCCAGCGGATGATCCGCCGGGTAGCTGTGTTCTGTGGTGTACCAACAGCTTTAGGCATTAGCGCCCTGGTTGTAAGCTATCTGCTTGCTATCTACTCCGATATCCAACTACCTCCCATCGCCGTGTTATTGGTGAACATGGGATTATTTGGTTTGGGGGTCTTAGGGATAACTTATGGCGTTCTTTCTGCCTCTTGGGATGAAGAAAGAGTCGGAAGTTTGCTGGGATTGGGTGAGTTCAACACCAATTGGGGACGAATGGTGGCAATTTGGCGCGAAACTCGGCAAAAAAACTCATAATGAACGGCGCTCAGGTATTAGATAACTGCGGTATTGGGTAAATGAAGAAGTGAATGTTGAAGTTGAAATTTTATAACTTCAACATTGCTAATTTAAAATCATATAATTTTTTATACCCTATGCCGTGTGCAACTTTCTCTTAAACCTAACCCCCAACCCCTTCCCTAAGAGGGAAGGGGAGCAAGAATCAAAGCCTCTCTCCCACAGGGAGAGAGGTTTGGAGAGGGGTTCTAAGAATAAGTTGCACATCGCGTTACCCTATATCCAGTTGTTTAGCAGTAAAGCTACTGACTGAGCGCTATATTTTGTAAATAAATTTTCTTTTTAACTATTCGTAATTAGGCTAATAAGCAACAATAAAGTTAGCTCATTTACAGAAAATTTTACTCAATTAATAATCAGGAACTTTCACATGATTATAGTAATGAAAAGTGGTTCCCCAGAGGCGGAAATAAACCGGATTGATGAGGAACTAACTAGCTGGGGGCTAACTCCAGAAAAAATTGTTGGTCAACACAAAGTAGTTATTGGTCTAGTAGGTGAAACCGCCAGCTTAGATCCATTACAAATTCAGGAACTTAGCCCCTGGATTGAGCAGGTATTGCGGGTAGAGCAGCCTTACAAAAGAGCCAGCCGTCAGTACCGCCACGGCGAAGCTTCAGAAGTAGTAGTTAATACTCCTAATGGAGCAGTGGTATTTGGTGAACACCAGCCTTTGGTAGTCGTTGCTGGGCCTTGCTCCGTAGAAAATGAAGAAATGATTGTGGAGACTGCACGGCGCGTCAAGACAGCCGGAGCAAAATTTTTGCGTGGCGGGGCATACAAACCCCGGACTTCACCTTACGCCTTCCAAGGACACGGCGAGAGTGCTTTGGATTTATTAGCAAGGGCACGGGAAGTAAGCGGACTAGGTATTATTACAGAAGTGATGGATGCTGCTGACCTGGATAAAATTGCGGAAGTTGCTGACGTGATCCAGGTGGGGGCAAGGAATATGCAGAATTTCTCCTTGCTAAAAAAAGTGGGAGCGCAGCCGAAACCAGTTCTTTTGAAGCGGGGAATGGCGGCTACTATTGAAGATTGGTTGATGGCAGCCGAGTATATTCTGGCATCTGGCAATCCTAATGTAATCTTGTGTGAAAGGGGAATACGCACCTTTGACCGCCAATATACGCGAAATACGCTGGATTTATCAGTAGTGCCAGTGTTACGAAAGCTGACTCACCTCCCAATTATGATTGACCCCAGCCACGGCGTAGGTTGGTCTGAGTTTGTGCCTTCAATGGCAATGGCTGCGATCGCAGCTGGCACAGATTCCCTGATGATAGAGGTTCACCCCAATCCTGCCAAAGCTTTATCTGACGGGCCTCAATCTCTCACACCAGACCGTTTCGATAACTTGATGCAAGAATTAGCAGTAATTGGTAAGGCAGTGGGACGCTGGCAGCAATCAGCAGTAGCTCTGACTTAAAATTAAGTTGCAACTGCATTTATTGATTTAAGAAATTGGCGATCCGTTAAATAAGACCCAATAAAATCCAAGCTGTTGGACTGCTTGGTTAAATTGTTCAAAATCAACAGGTTTGACGATGTAGCTATTCACTCCAAGCTGGTAACTCTCGATCATATCCTGGTCTTCGGCAGAAGAGGTCAGCACCACAACCGGAATTATCTTCAACTAATACAATGGAAATTGGTTGCTCCGAAGATCGGTCAGTGGGCTGATCAATGGGTTGGTCAGTCATGGGTTAGTTTACCCTTGAAGGGTGAAATAAAAAGTCGCGCCTTGATTGACTGCTGCTTCGGCCCAAATACGCCCGCCGTGGCGTTGAATAATGCGTTGCACGATCGCCAGTCCAATCCCCGTACCTGCAAAATCTTGCTCACTGTGCAGACGTTGGAATACCCCAAACAGATTATCGGCATATCGCATATCAAATCCGGCTCCATTATCTGTGATAAAATACACTGCTTCCCCATCCATAATCTCATAGCCCACTTCAATGTAAGCAGGAGATTTGTAGCGGGTGTACTTGATCGCATTCGATAACAGATTTATCCAAACTTGTTTGAGCAGTGAAAGGTCAGCCTGACATCTAGGCAAATCGGCGATCGCAAACTCAATCTGACGACCCTTCAAATCCGGGGCTAAATCACTCAGCACCCGTGTAATCATCTCATTTAAGAAAACCGACTGCCGGGACATTTCCTTACGATCTAGGCGGGATAGGTTCAACAGATCATCGATCAACTCACCCATGCGTTTGGCATTCTCTCGCACAATTTTCAGATAACGATTGCCTTCTGCATCGAGTTGCTCACCGTAGTCTTCTTGCATCATTCTAGAAAAACCAACGATCGCTCGCAACGGTGCTCGTAAATCATGAGAAACAGAGTAGGAAAAAGCCTCCAACGCTTTGTTAGCAGCTTGCAATTGGGCAGTTCGTTGGATTACCCGTTCTTCCAATTCAGTATTCAGTTGGCGGACTTCTGCCTCTACCGCTTTCAGGGCGCTGATATCGCGCATGATCGTAGAAAAATATTCCAGACTGCCATCTGTGGCTTTGTGAGCAATAATCATTTGGGAAACCGGAATTTCTCTACCATCACTGCCCAACAACGCGGTTTCACCAACCCAGCTACCATTTTGGATAGCTGCCGGAATGCCTTGATTTTGGATAATCTCTAATGCCCACTGAGGATGGTAGTTGGGGATATTCATGGTAGTGATGTCTGCATCCAGTGGTATGCCTGCCAATTTTCTAGCTTGAGTGTTATTCCAAAAAACATTGCCTTGGGGAGTGGCCATGCCAATATGATCGGTGGATGCTTCTAAGATGGCGATCAGGCGATCGCGGTCTTTCTCTGCTCTTCGGCGTTCGTCAATTTCAGCCCGTAAAGATTGATTCAGTTCTTCCTCCTGCTTCAACAGACGGGCATTGTCAATGGAAATAGCTGCCTGAGTAGAAAGTAAACGGAAAATTTCAATTCGATCTGGGGTAAAGGCGCTAGTGGTGAGATTATTTTCTAAAAGGACAATTCCAGTCAGTTTTCTCTGGTTCAAAAGAGGGGCACAAAGAATTGATTTCGATTGGTGCTGCACAATCCAGGGTTCAGATTGAAAGTTGCCGAATTGAGCAGCATTGTCGAGGACGATGCTTTCTTGGGTGCGAACCACGTAATTAATCAGGGCAGTTGGCAAGTAAGGAGTGCTGTCTACTGATATCGATTCCAGGGAAATTGATTGCAAAAGGGCTACTGTCTCATTGCCAATCGACCCCATCGCCTCAATCCGCCATTCGTCTTGTGTTGGTAAAATTAGGTATCCTGTTTGGGCCCCGGCATTCTCAATCAGGATGGTCATCAGTTTTGCCAGGAGTTTATCTAGTAAAATTTCACTGGCGATCGCCTGGGAGGCTTTCAATACTGTTTCTAAATCAAGTGCTTCTAACTTGCTGGTAGTCGATTCTGTAGTGTTAACTATACCTGTGCTGGTTCTTTCAGTTCGCACCTCTAGCAGTTGGGGATAGCGTCTTTCTAAATCCTGAACTTTAGCGGTTGCTCCCCAGCGTAGGTAGCCGTACCTCGCCTCTTGGAGATAGACTTTGGCAATCGTTAGCCGGTGATTTGCCAGATGAAACTTTGCTGCTAGTTCGTTTGCCAGAGCCTCTTCTTGGAGGTATTCGTTTTCTCTCGCTACGGTAATCGCGCGATCGTAGGCATCCATTGCTGCTACTACCTCACCCAATACCCGATGCCTTTCTGCTTCTACTAAGTACCACTTGTGTAAATAGTTCATTGGGGCATGGTGTGCCCAAAGTTGCATCTTCTGTTGACTGTCAGCTACCCGTTGGAGAATCATTGCTTGCTCCTCCTGATTCCCCTGCGGATAAAGCATCAGTCGCGCCAGGGAATCATAAAAATAGAAGATGGGGAAAACAGCATTTGACCTACCCCCATCTGGATAATTTTCTGCTTGGTTGGCGTTGTCAACGGCTTGAGGAAAATTCTCGAAGTAATAGCAAAGAAACAGCTTATTGAAGTAAAGATAAAACAGCCCTTTATGATGATTAGCCTGTTGCAGCAGGGGCAGTTCTTGTGACTCATCATAAGCCTCACCGATCAAAACTTCGGGAGCCGGAGATGTCGTCATCAAGTTCAAGACTGTCTGTTGATAAACCTTGAGGGCATTGGCATTAGTAGATTCTTTCAGTTTGGTGAGTACTTGGATGTAGCTTTCCAGTTTCTGTTCCAGTTCGGGCAGGGGCATAGCCGTAAAAAAACAGTGGTCGCAGTGGTGCAAAATGCTGTATGCGGCAAATTCCAAATCTCCCGTCTCAATGCCAATTTGGTAAGCCTCTTGTAATGGTTTAATCGTTTCTTTGAGGTGAACATTCCGAAACAGCACAGAGGTGTTAGCCATGAACAGGGTTTTACAACGGATGAGTAAGTTGCTGGATTGTTCTAGTAGCTTCAGTGCCAACTGCACAAACCGATAACCCGTTTCAATCTCTAAAAGCACGCTGCCCAGAATGTTACTGTAGGCGGCGTAGGCGAAGGCAGAAAGATCATGATTGCCGTACTTAATTGATAAATTCACCATCTCCAGAATGATTAGTGGAAATAGCGCCGGGGCTGCTTGGTAGGCTGGGGCATTTAAGTTTGCTAGTAACCTAATGCTGAGGGAAGCGATCGCATCTGTCATCGGCGGTAGATCAAATAAATCTTCCACCCGCCTACCCTGCAAGGTGCGGGCAGTATTGGAGAATGCTTGCTGAATCTCCTCTGGAGTTGGTGCTGCTGGCAGATGCACACCTAACTCCTCTAGAGCCTGAAGACCGATCGCCAGTGCTTCCAGAAATTGCATCTGTCCGCAATATGCTTGAATCTTGACTTCATAAACTTTGATTTTGGCTGCCAGCGATTTGGTATTTTCTACCACTCGGCTTACCAATTGTTCCATTAGCTCTAGCTCGCCATTGAGGTAAGCTGTTTCTGATGCCAGACTATACAGCGCTAGAGCCAAGTCATACTGAGTCTGCCAGCAATTATCTGCCAACAAATCTAAACCTATTTGGAAGTATTTTAAAGCAGAGTTGTATGCTGTAGAAGCTTTTGCTTTTTCCCCTGCCATCAAATTTAGTTGAGCCAGTTCATCCCGCTCTGACTGGATTTTAATTAGCTCTTTACCTAAATTGAGTTGATTGGTGATCTCAAAGATATTTTGCTCTCGCTGCTGGGCAGAAGCTTGCTGGAGCAGTTGTTTGCCGATTTGCAGATGAACATTTCTCCGTTCTGATTCGGGGATTAGAGAATAAGCTGCTTGCTGAATGCGATCGTGAACAAATTTATATTCAATGTTAGGGTTGCTAGGGAGTGGCACATCCAACTCAACCGATTTGTGGGCATTACTCAGGGATAGAATTAACCCTTGGGCGATCGCTACTCCCAAAGCTTGGGCGGCTTCTTGTTGGGATAGTTCAGCCGCAAATGCCAGGGTTTCTAAATCAAAAGAGTTACCAATGCAGGCAGATAGCTGCAACACTTGCTGTGTCTTTTCGTTGAGCTTCTGAATCTTGCCTGCCATAAACTCTACAATGTTATCGGTAATTCCTCGATTCTGAATTAGTTCTATCGACCATTGCCATTTCTTGGTTTGGTGATCGAATTCTACTAGCCCTTCAGTGTAGAGAGATTTCAAAAATTCATTGATGAAAAAGGGATTTCCACCAGTTTTTTGTTGTACCAGTTCCGCTAAGGGCAGGGAATCGTCTGGTTGGCAGTGTAATGTATCGGCAATTAGCTGATTGATATCAGGTAGGCTCAATGCTGCTAGAAAAAGTTGGTTCACTATTCCTTCCCCTTGGCGAATTTCCTCCACCATCTGGATCAGGGGATGAGCTGTATTCACTTCATTATCGCGGTATGCCCCTATCAACAACAACGATTGTTTCTCGGTGGAGGTAGCTAGCAGTTGAATCAGCTTCAGCGAGGCATTATCTGCCCACTGGAGATCGTCTAAAAAGATGACGAGTGGATGTTCTGACTGGGTAAAGACGTGAATGAAATTTTGGAAGACTTGGTTAAAGCGATTTTGAGATTCTGTTGGCGGTAGAACTGGTACGTCTGGTTGCTTACCGACAAGTAATTCCAATGTTGGAATTACTTGGGTAATGACGCGACTATTTGAGCCGAGGGCAGCTAAGAGGTTGTCTCGCCACTGACACAGATGTAGTTCGTCTTCGGTCAATAATTGTTTGATGAGTAACTCAAAGGCTTGAGCGATCGCAAAGTAAGGGATATTGCGCTGATACTGGTCAAATTTGCCTGAAATAAAGTAGGCATGTTGTTGCGTAATGGGTTTATAAATTTCCTGCACCAATACTGACTTGCCAATACCGGAGTATCCTGCTATCAGCATCAGTTCAACTTGAGAAGCAGACAGATCGCTACGGGGATGTAGGTAAATGGAGTTTTCCTGATTAACTCTCTGTCCATCTTTGTTACCTGCGACTCTGGCGATCGCTGCTAATAATGTCTCAACCTCCCTTTCTCTGCCATAGAGTTTTTCCGGGATATGAAACTTATCAGAAATATCTTGTTGCGCTAACAAAAAAGGCTCAATTTGTCCCGTATGTTGTAGCTCAATTAGACACTGTTCTAAATCAGTTTTAATTCCCCACGCACTTTGATAGCGTTCTTCTGCTGTTTTCGCTAATAGTTTCAGGACAATTTCTGAAACTATCATAGGAATTCCTGGATCGATAATATGGGGTGGAACAGGTTCCAAAGCCAGGTGATAATGAATCAATTCCAGGGCATCACTAGATTCAAACGGCAGTCGATGAGTCAACAGTTGATAGAAGGTAGCACCTAGAGAGTAAAAATCAGTTCGGTAGTCCAGAGAACAGTTCATTCTACCTGTTTGCTCTGGAGAGATGTAAGCTAATGTTCCCTCTAATACTGTTGGATTTTTGAGAGTTAATGTTTCCCGCGATCGGGCAGTTGAAATCCCAAAGTCAATAATTTTAAGTTGTTGTGTTTCTAGATTTAAAACAATATTGGATGGATTAATATTCTTATGAATAATATTTGCAGTATGAATTTCACTTAAGATTTCAGTGATCTGAATAGCTAACTTCAGAAACTCTATTAAGGAAAATCTTCTTGTAGCTATAATTTTTGTTAAAGATTCCCCCCCGAAATCCTCCAGAATGATCACAAAAGTACTTTGATATTGCTGCAAGCCGTAAGCCTGGATAACACCTTCTAATGATAAGCCGCGCGTAATTTCGTATTCGAGCTTATAGCGTGTGATTTCCTCTGGGGTGGGGTAGTCTTTCTTCAAAATCTTGAAGATTAAAGGCAAATGATCCCATTCACGAATTCCCCGATAGACCCGTGAATGAGCACTTTCATCGATTTTTGTCCAAATTTGATATTCCGGAATTTCTAGCATGGTTCAACCGCCTTCAATTGTTACACTGAGGGGCAATGCAGGGTTGACTCACAAACCCGATTATACAATAGTCGAACCCCTGATTAATTCATTTATAGGACTTACGCAAAAGTTACAGAATAACGTAGACGCTTCGGCTTGCCGCAGGCTACCACAGAGGCGCAGAGGACACAGAGAAATAAGAGTTTGAGAGATATTTTGCGTAAGTCCTAATTTATTTAGACTAGTACAGTACGGCGTAAATCCAGTTACCATCTCAATTAACCAGACAACTTGCTCAGAGCAACTGGTTAAAGGTAGGCAAACTCCTGCTGACCTATATTAAGGGCAGTGCCGAGTTAACTAGGCGGGTATTGTTAAAAGAAACTATTTCTCATTTCTCTCTTAAGGTATGAGGTATGAGGTATGAGTATGAGATATGAGTGAACCCTTGAATGTCCTGATGGTTGAAGATTCAGAAACCGATGCCATGTTAGTTATCCGTGAACTGCGTCGCGGTGGTTTCAATCCAATCTGGCAACGTGTCCAAACGGCCCAACAGCTACACACAGCCCTCAATAACAGTACATGGGATGTGATCATTTCAGATTACCGATTGCCTGGATTCAATGCTCCTATGGCTCTGGAAATAGCCCAGCAGAGTCAGAAAGATATTCCTTTCATTCTGGTTTCCGGCACAATCGGCGAAGTATCTGCTGTGGAAATGATGAGAGCGGGTGCTCACGATTATGTAATGAAAGACAACTTAAATCGATTGCCATTGGCGGTGCGTCGAGAACTTCGGGATGCTCAAGTGCGGGTAGAGCGCAAACAAGCCCAAAATCTGCTACAAACATTAGCGTCTAATATTCCGGGAATCATTTACAGCTTTGTGCATCATTTTGATGGTTCTGTTGCCTTTGAGTACATCAGTTTAGGCTGTCTAGACCTTCTAGAGTTAACACCAGATCAAATTTTAGAAAATGCCTCTCTTTGCTTTGAACAAATTCACTTTGATGACCGGGCTGGATGTTATGTGGCTGCCAAAGAAAGCGCTCAAACTTTAAAACCATTTTCTTATGAATGGCGATTAGTTACACCCTCTGGCCAACTTAAGTGGGTACAGGCAAGTGCTCGTTCAGAGTCTCAAGAAAACGGGGATATTATCTGGCATGGTGTTTTATTAGATGTGAGCGATCGCAAACATGCACAAGAACTGATTACTCACAACGCTTTGCACGATCCATTGACGGATTTACCGAATCGGACACTTTTAGTGGAGCGGCTGGAACTAGCCATTAACCGAGCTAAACGATTAGAAACCTATTGCTACGCCGTCTTATTTCTCGACCTAGATCGGTTCAAAGTGATCAATGACAGCTTAGGACACTTAGCTGGAGATGAACTACTAAAGACCATTGCTCAGAAGCTAAAAACTCATCTGCGGGGGGTTGATTTAGTCGCTCGGATCGGTGGTGACGAATTTGTAATTCTGCTGGAAGATATTTCGGATATTGAAAAAGCTATTCAAATTACTGAACGTATCCTGACAGATTTTCAAACACCATTGATACTTAATGATTCCGAAGTGGTTATCAGTACAAGCATCGGTATTGTCTTAGGAACAAAGGACTATTCTCAAGCCTCCGATTTACTGCGAGATGCCGATATTGCCATGTATAGAGCCAAAGCTGAAGAAAGAAGTTCATACAAAATTTTTAATATAAAAATGCACACTCAAGCCGTAAAGCGACTAACTTTAGAAACCGATATCCGTAAAGCTCTAGAACGAGGAGAGTTCGTTATATACTATCAGCCTATTGTTGACATACTTGGCGATGCCTACGAAGAGCAAAGCCAAAGCATTTACCAAACGTCTTGTAGAGAAGCGCATCTGCAAGCATATCGGCTGATTGGATTTGAGGCATTGGTACGCTGGCAACACCCAACTCGCGGGTTTATTTTGCCGGATAAATTTATTCCTATCGCCGAAGAAACGGGGCTAATTGTGCAAATTGATCGCTGGATGTTCTACACAGCTTGTCAACAAATGGCAAACTGGAAAATCAAGTTTCCTAGTCACTTTCCGCTCAAGATTAGTATTAACCTCTCTGTTCAAGATATTCGCCAAGCCAGCTTAATTGAAGACATCGATAAAATACTAGCCCAAACGGGTTTACAAGGCGATTTGATCGCTCTAGAAATCACCGAAAGTATGTTAATTCAGAATATCAGTAAAACAATTGATTTATTAACTCAATTAAAGGCCAGAAAGATTCAAATCAGCATTGATGACTTTGGTAGTGGTTATTCATCGCTTAATTATCTCCATCGTTTACCGGCTGATAATTTGAAGATTGATCGCTCCTTTGTGAGTCAGATGCAGGAAGGGAACCGTAATTATCAGGTCGTTAGTACCATTATTGCTTTAAGCAATCAACTTGAACTAGCCGTTGTTGCAGAAGGTATCGAAACACCACAGCAACTTCAATGGTTACAGCAACTTGGATGCGAATTTGGTCAAGGTTACCTGTTCTCTAAGCCCCTAAGCTACGAGACAGCAGAAGCACTTCTGGCAAGTAAAAGTTTGTATTTATCACCTTGTGAGCCAATCTCCAGTCCCTAATCCCCAGTCCCTTTTATATGATGTCCGCCAAATTACCGATAATAAAAGAACCCCACCCCCAACCCCTCCCCGCTCTTCGGGAGGGGAGACAAAGCGTAGCTTTGGCGGGGTGGGGTTCTTCACTTTTAATAAGTGATCAAGCCGACATGATATAAGTCGTCGTTGCTGTTTACTCGAATGCTCAAAATAATTCCTCCATTCTTGGATTCAGCAACGCCAACATATTACTCTGACTGCAAATATATAACTTTACCAAAACAATGCAGGAAATTTCTTCAAAAGTATCAACTTCTCCTTTTTCCACAGGTTTACCAGCCTTATATATTATCGGTTTTATTTCCGGTATCTCTATGGGGCTGTTTACTCCCTTTATCTCAACGCTCATGGCTCAACATCAAGTTGATGATGTTTTAATCGGGGCAAATTCTACAGTGTTTTTTCTGGCCATAGCTCTGGGAACACCTTTGGTGGCAAAGATATTGCGCCAATTAGGATTGCGCCAAACTATGACGTTGGGCTTGATGCTGATGGCTTTGAGTGCGCCCTTATTTCCTATGACTACGCAAGTATCTTTGTGGTTTGTCATCCGCGCTATTATGGGTATTGCTTGCTGTTTTTACTTCGTTTCTGGACAAACTGCACTGAACTATTTTTGCCACGAAAGTAATCGGGCGATCGTTAATGGTCTGTATGCTCTGACTTTTAGCGTCGGATTTGGACTTGGGCCAGTCATCGGTTCTGGCCTCTATAAAATTTCCCCAAAATTGACTTTTGTTCTAGGTAGTATTTTAGTTTTGAGCGGTGTAATTGTGGTCTGGATAGGCTTACCCAATAAGTCTGTCATTTTTCAACCATCGTCTGGTAAAGGGATTTTCAAAAAGCTAACACTTTCTCTTTATGGTGCATTCGCCTTTGGTTTTGCTGAATCCACTTTAGTCTCTCTATATCCGGTATATCTATTACAACAAAAATATGGTGTGGAGCAAATAGGTTATACCTTTTCTATATTCGTATTTGGCGGTCTCTTAGCTACCATTCCAGTTACACATTTTGCAGACAAATTTGGCAAATTAAAGGTTCTTTTAATTAGTGTGTGTATTCTCATATTTTCTATCCTGTTTCTTTCGTTAGCTCAAAACTCCATAAGCATACAGATATTTGCCTTTACTACTGGAGCTAGCCTGACTCCAGTTTTTCCTCTAGCACTGGCACTTATTGGAGATAAGCTTTCCCACAATGAATTATCATCTGGAAGTGCTTTGTTCACAGCCATATATAGTTTTGGATGTACTTTTGGTCCTTTACTTTCTTCCGTGGTCATGCAAGTTTTTGATAATCGTTACATATTTAGTTTAGTATTAGTATTATTTGTATTGTTTGCACTAGAAATAGTCAAACAACAACCAAAGATGAAGTCTAATTAAGTTATCTATTTCAGGCTTAAAGCACTGCCAATCATCAATCATTGCTTTGATAATTAAGAGAGAAGCACCGTTATAACCCTCTTTTAAACTTTGCGAACAGAATAATTGAGGTTAAAAAATAAAAGTCAGATTTAGTAAGAGAATTAGTGATGATCAACCGCAAGTTGTGCGCTTCTAAGCAAACTAATAAAACTTTCCAAAACAAGTAAAATTATATCTGTACAAAGATTTCATATTTTACTCTGACAAGAGTAATTAAAGAGAGTTACTAGAGTCTATGTATGGAATGCATAACGGTACAGTACATTCGCAAAATTTCTAGATCATTTGAAATAAAAATAATCCATTAAATTGTTTTTATTTTGTTTTTACGTGGTAAGATATCAATGAAAGTACAAAGCCTTTTTTGTTACAGGCTTAAAAAATATCAAAAACTTTTCGCCTGCAAAAGAAAAAAGCAACAGCCCCAAAAAATTACTTACTAATCAGGCTGCTGATGTTTTGATAGTTAAATGTAGCTGCTCATACGACCAAACATAATAACAAAGGTAAGTCGTTAAAGTTAGACCGAAAATCTTGCTTATTTTTTTAGTATTGTCCATAGAAATTTACTCAAAGTATGCGTAACCACATCCTTCCTCTATTTCTAGGATTGACAGCCACTGGTACAGTCTTTACATCTATGACTGTTGAAGCTGCAACTTTTGACTATAACCGAGTTAAAAATATTTCCACAAGACCTATTGAGTCTAATCAAATACTCCATTTTTTTGGAGATCAGTCTCAGAATGAGGGATATGTAGTTTTTTCTAATCTAGATCCTGATGCCCCAGATTCAGGGCACATAGGACTGAGCCCAAATTCTGTTTTCACCTCATATTATACGGCGGGTCGAGAGTTTAGCCCTGATGCAACTGGTGCAACTCGTTCAGCAAATTTGGAGAATATCATAGGGTTATCCAATTTTTACGACTACTTAAGTAGTAATAATATTTACCTTAGCAATATTGGTTTTAGCTACGGGCCAAAAAGTGGACGAGACTTAACTAAAACGTGGAATTTAGGTGAAGATAAGCTTGGTCAAGATTGGTTTTCTAGTCCTGATTCAAACATTGACGAAAATATTTATCAAGCCAATCCAGATGATGTAGAAACATTTCTATATTATGGAAAAACTAAAATAATTAACTTTGGATATTCACCTTTTTATGCTCTTTCAGTGAATGATAATAGTGGGAATTTCGCTGATAACTTGAATATCATTTTGAACGATCCAATTCCAGCATCTAAAGTGGCTGGGTTAGATCCTTTAATGTCGGGATTGGCTGATGCTTTTTTACAAGATGTGGCTGCTGGTGGTGGGAATGTTCAGTTTGTTTCGGAAGACTCACCTGAAGCGTCTGATATTTCTGCTTCCTTTAATAATGGGTATCAAACTTTCGCTTTGTCTTTTCCCTTTGAATTGAGGGTGGTCAGTAATAGAAGTGTACCCGAACCATCAGCAGGGTTAGGATTTTTAATGTTTAGCGTTTTATTTGCAGTTTCGCAGAGAAAAAAACAGAAGTAAAAGTGGGAATAACCTGAGTGGTTTTTTCCTAAAATTTTCTTAGAGGATGTTTGAAAAGTCCTATAGTTACAGGGAAACACTTTTCAAACAACCTCTTAGATGTTGACATCATTCTTAAAATTTTACTAACAACTAAACAATGCGTAATCACATTATTTCTGGGATTCTTGCACTGACTACTACCGTCGCAATCTCTGCGCCTCTTTCCGCTCAGGCGCAGGCTAAAGTCTATAAAATTGTTGACGGTTACGAGAGCATCAGATTTGATACAGAGGCGCTTGAAGAACTACAGTCATTAGGTCTATCATTAGCTTCCGTACAAAATACAGCCGTGCCAGCTCCCGGTTACACCTATGGTCTTGGATATGTTCCCAGTCCTGTAGGTAATGACTATAGTTTCAGCTATGATGAGATAACACAAGAATTTACTTCTCTAAGTGGAACAGTAGATTTTACTGGCAGTATATTCTTCAACGTAGACACAGATAAGCTTAACCTTCCTCCTCAACTAGAGTTGGGAAACTTATCTGCCGAGCCTGCTGTTGACTTTAATGTTAAAGATACGGTAACTACTGGTTTGCCTATATTCGCTTTAGTGCCAACGGCTCCAGTTAATGTTGATCTTAACAATCAAACCGTGAAGCTTAATTTCGCGGCACTTGCAACTCAAGAGTTCAGCGATTTCCTTGTAACGGCAGGGGCAAGTAAACCAATTGCTGGTTTGAAATTAGGTGACGTTCAGGGGGACAGGACGATTACCCCGGTTCCCGAACCTAGCACTACATTGGCACTCTTGATAGCTGCTAGTTCAGCGCTAGCTATACGTAAACGGCATCGAGCAAAGTAAAGTAATTGGATGTTCTGTTGCAAAATTAATTTTACATATAAAGCTTTTGTAAATAATTGATTTTGCAACAAAAAAAACTGCTGTTTATTTCCTATCATCCTAGTTAGATAAATCTTGTCAAAACTTTAATTATGCGTAAACACCATATTTCAATATTTCTGGGACTAAGCACCTCTGTCGCAGTCGTCGCACATTTACCTGTTCAGGCGGCAACATTCAACTTCGACCAATTGCAATATATTGCTTCACGACCAATCGATTCTACCTACAAATTAGATTTGTTAGGAACCCCGTCCGCAAACCAGGGTTATTCAGCTTTCTTTAATCTTAATCCCTCTGCCCCAGATTTTGGTCATAGAGATATCAGTTTGAATGCATCTGGTAATGGCGCTCCTTATTACACAACTGGTCGGCAGGGAAGCCCTGAAGTACCTCCTAGCGGTGCAACCAGAACTGCGGATGTAACTCAAATTGCTGGCTTTCCTAGCTTAAGCAGCTATTTGACAAGTAACGGAATTGCTTCAAGCAATCTGGGATTTGGGTTTGGACAAAAAAGCGCTCTTGGTTTCACCAACACGTGGAATCTGGGTGAAGATAAGCTTGGTCAAGATTGGTTTGCTAGTCCCACTTCTAATATCGAGGAAAGAATTTATAAGGCTAATTCAGATGATGTTGAGCTATTCCTCTCTTATGGGACAAATAAAATAGTTAGTTTCGGGTATTCTAATATTTATTCAGCTCTTGATTACGGTGCTACCACGCAACTCTCTGATGACATCGACGTTGGTTATACCGATCCGATGAAGGCAACAAAAGCTACTGCATTAGATCCATTTGCAGATGGGTTGGCTGAGGCTTTCTTGCAAGATATTGCTGCTGGTGGCGGTGGAGTTCAAGTAGTTATTGAGGACAACGTTGTTGACGACAGTAATTTTGTCACTGGCAACGGATTTGGTGTAATAAATCTTCGATTCATTGGCTCTTTACGAGCGGTAGCAATACCAGAATCATCTTCAATATTAGGGCTAGCGATATTTGGGACTTTAGGTGCAGTTTCTCTTTTCAAGAAAGGGAAAACTAGTAGTCTGTCAAACTAGCTTTGCTGGATGAAAATTGGGGAAAGGAGAAAGGGCAAAACATAAAACACCTTTCCCTGTATTTTTGACAAGCTCTGTAATGTCTGCGACCGCCTATGCCTGTGCATTCCTCATAATCCCTACTCAGAATATTATGTAGGGTATTTTTGACAGGTTATTTTTTGATGCAGTCTGAAAAACTGGAATCTAGATTTTATAAGGCTTTGAGAATTCTAGTGAGAAATCTGGGTGGATTTCATTTTAACCTTAGTCCTATGCAACTCTAAACCTACAATCCAATTGTGTAAGAAGGAAGCTCTCTTGTGTCTACTAAAGCGCTGTATCGCACTACTAGCCTTGTATTAATTGTTGAAAGTTTCTTGATCTTTGTGCCAATGTTAATCCTTGGCCCAGCGATCAACTGGCCTGCTAGCCTCAGTGAACCTGCTAACGTCATGTTACCATTAGTGTTCAAGCAGGCTCAACTAGTCAGGATTGGTTACTTTTTCTACCTTCTTTACTCTCTGCTCTTCTGGGTCGTGGCATTATTGACTGCACGTGTGGTTGCCAATGGAGACGCAAACCCTCTATGGCTTCGTGTCGCGACAGGGTTCGGGATCGCATCTACAGTCGCTCGCGCGCTAGGTATTATTCGTTGGTTAGTACCGATGCCGGCTCTTGCAACACTGTATGCTGATCCTTCAACGTCTGCACAGGCTCGGGAAGCAATCATCATTGTGTACAAAGCCCTTAATGACTATGCCGGAGCTGTAGGTGAAGTACTAGGTGTAAGCTTATTTGCAGTATTGTGGTTAACGATCATCTCCATTGCCTTGTTGCGGTCAAAAACACTACCGCATTGGCTGGGGCTTCTCGGTCTCGTAGCTGCTCTATTTCTTGCGAGTTCATTACTTGAAATGTTCGGGGTGGATTTGGGAGCATTTATCGTCATATCTGTTACCATGCTACAGGTCTGGTTTCTGTCTACGGGTGTAGTGTTGTTTAGGATACAGAAGAAGCTACCTTCTGTGTAGTCTTCCGGCGATCGCATCCTTTTTTGAAGCATTGGAACCATAATCAGTAAACCACAAACTTTTCAAAGCTAAGGTAAAAACAAGGGTTTCAGCCATCGGGAATCAAGAGTATTCACTTTAGGAAGCAGCTGATTGATTCAAGTGCGGGTATGGGGAAAATAGTCAGTAGACCGAAAAGTTCTGCGATCGCTTTTCTTTGGAACTCGTCTAAATGTTTCAATCCCTAATAGGGATTTTAGTTGATTGCAATTTGGCTGCGATTGCCCCCAAACTTACCCCTAAAGTTTCAATCCCTAATAGGGATTTTAGTTGATTGCAATAATTTTTCATAATCGCACAAGCTACTAGGATAAATGTTTCAATCCCTAATAGGGATTTTCAATAGGCTCAAGCTTGCCATAGGTATTACTAACAAATAAATCCAACCCATAAGGAGCCGGTTTGGTACTTTCACCTTTGATAGTTGCTCTAACAATTCCTAAGTCTGGTCTGAAGGTTGGGTCAATAGTGACAAATGTATTGTAGTCAGCACTAAATGTATAATTATTAGAATTACTTTGTGCTTTTGCACCTTGCATATTTAAGCCTAAACTAAGTATAGTTAAAGTCGCAGGAATTAGCCAGCCTATAGGTGAACGAAACATAGTTATCCTTTCTCAATTAAAATAACAAAATTACGTAATGTATAAATTTGGTTTAACTTAAAAAAATGTAAGTGTCTGTATGGTGCGTAATACCCATCATCCGATAAAGTTGCAAAATTAGATATTTACTTGATAAATAGTTATTAATATTAATTAAGTAAATTTTTTCCGATGTTATTTAACAAAACTTTTTAAAACTTGTTACAAATTATTTTAAATTTCTTTATTTACGACTTCAATGATTTATTTTTTGGTATTGAATGAATTATTTTTAGATCCAGTTGCACAAAATATTTGATAAATGATGATCAGAAGGTGTTTGAAAAAGTTTTATAAGTTAACTTTTATACCATTGGCATCCTTGATTGCCTTGGGAATTTATTTAGTTCAAAGGTACTATAAATTTCCTCCTCAAGTTTTGGGTGGGTGCGCTCATATTTGATGTACATTAATTGGCATAAAGGTTTAGAGTTTCGCACTCCTGACTAGTCTACACTCCAGCTATGAAATACTGGGCAGAAAACTTTTTATGAATTTCCGCGAAAAACTTGAACTTGAGTTTGATAACTAGATAATAAGCTCTAATAATCCAGGTATTAAACGTCAAGCTATGGATTCGTTTATTAGAAATTTAAACAGTCAGAGAGATCTCTAGACTACTTCTGCAAGTATTTCACCAGGAGATTTTCTATGACAAACGTCCACACGGTAAGTAATCTAAACCAACAACTCCAGCATCTCGTTGCCCAAGCCTGCTCGCATCCAGCAAAGAGTTTAATGCGGCGGCAAAAACTTAGTGAGATAGTTAGAGTCGTGATGAAATCGGGCAAACTCTGGAAAGATAACACAGCTTATTATAATGATGCTCTGCAACAAACTTGGTTATATTTTTGCCGAAACCCAGAGCAGTATAACCCCCAAAGTTGTAGTGTGATCACCTGGCTCAACAATTGTCTCAAGTGGCGACTGCAAGATTTTCGCTCTAGAGAAGCTGAAATTCAAGCTAAGACTGTTTTTCTATCTAGCTTGGAAATTGAAAATACAACCGGAGCGATAGAAAGCTTGCCAGCAGCAGCTGATATTCCACCAATTTTGGAAGAGACTTACCAATGGGCTTTTACAGATCCAGACAATGACTTAGCCAGCACTCATGTTAAAGGATGCCCTGAGGTAACTTGCCAAATATTAATCCTGCGACGCCTACCTCCAGAAACCCCCTGGAAAAACATTGCGGAGGAATTTAATTTACCCCTATCAACTGCGCCCAACTTCTATAAACGTGAATGCTTACCTCGCTTACGAAATTTTGCTCTCAGGCAGGGGTATCACGAAATTGGGCATTAAGACAGAGATATCTAAAGTAGAAGACTATCTATAAAGCGGAAGGAAACTTATGATTCATAGCACTAAAAACTTAGCAGAAAAATCCATTCCGGTATCTATTACCCAAGCAGCACTAAAGATAGCACGCTTTTTTGCTAATGAGCAGGTAACACCAGAGAAGAAAATGCAGGTATATCTTAATACATTGGCTGTATGTGCGGTGAATGACTACATGGAGATGATGAACATTTCTACAGACCTAAAGGCTAGCGATAGTTGGAATTTGGCCATGCGCTATTATGCAGATGTAGCAGACCTCAAGTTAAGCGCATTGGGTAACTTAGAATGTCGCCCCGTAACGTCTGGTAATTTCTGCTATATTCCACCAGAAGTCCCGGATGACAGAATCGGCGTAGTTGTAGTTGAGCTAGACATAGAGCATGAACAAGCAACTCTAATCGGGTTTGCTAAAACAATAAAAGCTGGTGAACTTTTATTTAACGAGTTACAGACTATTGAGGACTTACTTGCATATCTCGATTCGCTTGAAAGTATCCCGACGGAAGTCAAGTTGAGCTACTGGTTACAAAATATAATTGATGTAGGTTGGCAGCCGATAGAAAAAATTTTAGCACCAAAAACACCACAATTAGCTTTTCGTTATCGAAACGGAGTGACGCGGGGTAAACTGATTGATATGGGGATAGAACTCCCCGGACAATCGCTGGCATTAGTTGTTACACTCAAACCAAAAAATTCCGTAGAAATCCAACTGAAATTGCAGGTGCATCCATCCGAAGAGCAAGCCTACTTACCCAACAATCTCATCGTTAAAGTGCTAGATGAGAAAGGCACTACTGTTATGGAAGCTCACGCTAGAAGTGGCAGTACTCATGTAACACTAGAGTTTAATGCTCAAATAGGAGAATGTTTTAGCGTTAACTTAGAACTGGGAAATACTAATATTACTGAGAATTTTGTTATTTAAGTAGATACATTTGTTGATTGGTAGCCATGCAGAAGTTGGTTGTTTTGAAGCTAGATGGTGATTTAAGCCAGGGGGTAAAAGTCACACTCGAAATTGGGGCAGAAGGCGATCGCGCCAGTATAGAAGTTCAAGGCTATCTAACCCCAAAGCCGGAAATCATTGCAGATTATGAGCTTTGGCGAATAACCTATCGCAGTTTATCAAATTTTCGCCTTACACCTGTGAACATTATTATCGGAAGTTCTCTTAATGAGCATCTTAAAAAGTGCCGCAAGTTAAACGAGAAGTTAAGTGAGCAAATGAATAGTTGGCTCAACTGTAACTCTTTTCGCCCACTCAAAGAAAAATTACTCAAACAGCTAACATTAGATGATACAGTTCGCGTACTAATCAAAACGAGTGACACTTGGCTACGTCGTCTCCCGTGGCATTTATGGGATTTTTTTGAAGATTACTCTCAAGCAGAAGTCGCCTTAAGCGCATCAGAGTATGAATATCTGGCAAAATCAAAGACAATTACTATTGGAGGGAAGGTAAAAATCTTAGCAATTCTGGGTAATAGTGAGGGAATCTTGATTGAGAAAGATCGAGAGCTATTGCAGATGTTACCAGATGCAGAAACAACTTTTCTGGTAGAACCACAGCGCTGCCAGTTAAATGAACAAATTTGGGGACAAGACTGGGACATCTTATTTTTTGCAGGTCATAGTGAGAGCCTTGAGGATGGTAAGAGCGGCAAGATTTATATTAATAAAACAGATTGTTTGACAATTGATGAGCTAAAGTATGGTCTATTGAAAGCTGTCAGCAAAGGGTTGCAGTTAGCGATTTTTAATTCTTGTGACGGATTAGGACTAGCACATCAATTAGAAGACTTGCATATCCCACAAATTATCGTTATGCGGGAGGCAGTGCAAGACTTTGTGGCACAGGAATTTTTAAAAAATTTCCTCAAAAGATTTTCCAGTGGTGAGTCTATGTACTTAGCAGTACGAGAAGCCAGGGAAAAATTACATGGCATTGAAGATAGATATCCTTGTGCGGTTTGCTTACCTGTAATTTGTCAAAATCCAGCAGCAGTACCACCAGCTTGGAAAGATTTTCTGATAAATCCCGAAGCAGAAATTAGTAAGCCTCAAGTAAATAAATATAGAACTCAAGCGCAGTTACGGTGGCGTAGTATTCAAGCAGTGCTGTTATCAAGTTTGGTTATTACTGGTTTGGTAATGGGGGTGCGATCGCTTGGCTTATTGCAACCATCAGAATTAAAAGCTTTCGACCACATGATGGGGCTACGTTGGGAGGAAAAACCAGATTCACGTTTTGTGATCATCACTATTGATGAAGCCGATATCCAGTATCAGAACCGCATGAACATGAATATGCGATGGTCACTCTCAGACCAAGCACTCGCACAATTATTAAAAAAACTAGATCAGTATCAGCCAAGAACTATTGGCTTAGACATCTATCGTGATTTCCCTGTAGACTCCGATAGTGCAGATTTAGCAACTAGGCTACAAGAAGATAAACGCCTTTTTACCGTATGCAAAGTTTCTGCACCTCTTGATGGTGCGCCAGAAGGCACTTCTCCACCGCCTGAAGTTCCAGAAGAACGCCAAAGTTTTAGTGATTTTGTTGCAGATGATAATGACATAGCCCGCCGTCAGCTTTTGCATTTAACACCTCCTTTAACATCTCCTTGTGCGGCAGAATATGCTTTTAGCCTCCAAATCGCGCTTCATTATTTGGAGGGTAAAGGTATCAAATCATATAATATCAACTCAAAAGGTAACTTCCAGATAGGCAACGTCGTATTTAAGCAATTAAAATCTCATACTAGCGGCTACCAACGAATCGATGCATCAGGTTATCAAGTGCTAGCAAATTACCGTACGCTTTCTTCTCCTCAAAATATTGCTCAACAAGTATCTCTCAGAGATGTTCTTAACAATAAAATTAATTCGGAATTAGCCGAGTTGTTGAAGGGGCGGATTATTTTGATTGGTGTTACTGCTCCAACAACAACTGATTACTGGAAAACTCCTTATAGTGCTAAAGCAGGGTCAAATCAAAAGCTAATACCAGGGGTCTTTGTCCAAGCTCACATGAGCAGCCAGATCCTCAGTGCCGTTCTGGATCATCGACCTCTGCTTTGGTGGTGGCCGACTTGGGTTGAAGCACTCTGGGTATGGGGATGGTCATTATTAGGAGGAATTTTAGCATGGTATATTCGGCATCCTATCCATCTTGGAACAGCTGGGATAATAATGTTATTGTCATTGTTTAGTATATGTTTTGGGATTTTTACTCAGGCAGGGTGGATACCACTTATCCCCGCAGCATTGGCATTAATAGCTACACAAGTAGCGGTTGTGTCTAGAAATATTCGTAATCGGTAGCTTTTGTAAGCAACTTTTTATATATTTACATTGATAATGTTATTATGTCAGTGTTAACACGCTAAAAAGCTCAGAATAACACCATGCAACATGGCAAACATTGTAAACAAATATAAAATTTGTCATTCTCAACGTAGTAAAGAATATTTACAATTCTTTGCTTCCTTCAAAATTATATATTTGAACGGAAAATATATTTGAGCGAAAATTACATCAAGCATTTTATAGTTTATATCTACCTACCCTTATAGGCTCAACACATTCGATCAAGAAGAACACATCAGGGCCAATAAACCTGAAAATAATATCTATCAATAATGCTTACTTATTGATATTATCTTAGGCTTAAGTATTTGTTGTGCGTTGTGCAGCTAAATGTGACAAATAGCATCTTTTTATAGGGCAGTGCTTAGGTATCGCTTTCATCCGTGATAAAAAAACCAAACGAGAAACTTGAATTATTCGTTTATCCACAAATCAAAGTTTTCGTCAAGCCTAATCTATATAAGCTTCCTTTCCGTAATCTTATATCTTTCTAGTGTAATTAACATTAGTAAATTGTTGAATATAGTAAATTACTGCAATGTCTTTCATAGTCACGACAAACGCATCTAAAGGATAAAAACCCTTTCATAGCAGGGGTTTTGAGATTTCATTGTCTCGGCTATTTTAAATTAATATCCTTACACATTAAGGGTTTCAATAATTACGTGTGTTTGCCCTGCTTTCATAGCTGCTTATAAAACTTTAGTATGTTTCACATTTATCATTCTTACTACAAGCCTAAAGTTAGTTTCTTTTCTGTTACTGACGTTTATATTGCTTAGTTCAACGGAGTATATTTTGATGAAACTTACTTGCATTATGACTTTAGTACTTTTTGGATTGGTAAGTTGCCCCACAAGAGTTTCGGCACAGCTGACTCAATTATTTAAGCAACCCCTTGTTAATACACCTAGCCAATCTACTAAACGTCCAAAATTTCCAGATAACGGCGCACCTAATGGACGTCGTAAAGGAGGTACAAGCCGTGATGGTTGCACTCCGTTAAACACGCCAATTACTGCTTTAGTTCCTGGTGAAGAACTTGCAGATGAATCAAAATCTTTTTTGGCATTTACAACTTCTGAATATCCAACTTTTTGGGTTTTTGTACCGCAATTACCAAATAATGCTGTTCTTGGGGAGTTTCAACTTCAAGATGAAAATGGCGAAAAAATCTACAAGACATCTTTATCACTACCACGAAAGGCTAGTGTTGTTGGTATTAATTTACCACACAATTCCCAGTCTGCTCTAAAAACAAACAAAAACTATCAGTGGTATTTTAAAGTTTTCTGCGGCGATCCCCAGCGAACGTCAGACTATTTTTATGTAAATGCATGGATACAGCGTGTGCCGTTAAATTTTGATCTTGAAAGTCAATTGAAAAGGACACAATCGCAAGAATATACTACCTATGCTCTTAGCCAAATTTGGCAAGATGCTTTAACTAATTTAGCTACTCTGCGTCGTTCTAATCCCAACTCGCCCATTTTTATAGAGGATTGGACACTTTTGTTAAAAGATGTTGGTCTGGCAGAACTTGCAAAAGTACCGATTGTAGAATTTGAGAGTGACGAAAAGTCTGTAACTCAATCAAATTAATATAAGAGGTATGGCGAAATTAACAGTATTATTGCGTATGCTACAATCTTGTTCGAGATTATTGAGATTTTTCTTGCTGGTATTAGGAACAGCCATGCTGTGCATTTTTAGTCCACCTACTTTAGCAACTTTTTCTCACATCAGCCTAAATATTCCACAAACTAAGATTCAAAACTCACCTGTTTTAGATCAAAGCTTAGTAGAACAGGGTAAAACTTTGTATGAGGCAGGTTTATTTACTGAGGCACTTCAGGTTTTAGAACAAGCTGCTATTGGCTTCTACAACATAGGAGATAAACTTAACCAAGCTATAGTATTAAGCAATCTTGCCTTGATTTATCAACAGCTTGGCAAACAGACACAAGCAGAACTTGCAATTAGCCAAAGTCTCAATCTGTTAAAGGATTTAGATAGCTCAAAAGACCGGGCTGCAATTATAGCGCAATCTCTAGATGTACAAGGGAAATTACAATTAGCAATTGGACAAACTGAAATCGCGTTGTCTACTTGGCAAAAAGCTGCTGATATATATGAGCAAATAGACGATAAAGCTGCACTAACTCGTAACCGGATTAACTCTGCTCAAGCTATGCAGGCTTTAGGACTTTATCGCCAAGCCCAAAAAACTTTAACTGAAGTTCAACAAACTCTTACTACTCTTCCAAATTCATCGCTCAAAGTTGCTGGACTAGATAGCCTTGGGAATGTTCTACGAGTTATTGGTGATTTTAATGCATCACGAACAGTTTTAGAGCAAAGTTTAACTCTAGCAATAGCTATAAAATCTCCAACAGCTATAGGTGATACCTTTCTCAGTTTAGGTAATACAGCCCTTGCCGAAGGAAAAACTCAACATGAGGTAGGGAATACAGACCTTAGTCAAAAAGAATTTCAAGCTGCTTTAAACTTTTATCAGCAAGCGGCTATAAACGCACTAGGTAGTACGCGCATTCAAGCACAGCTAAATCAACTTAGCTTACTTCTAGAATTTTTCTCTAAAAAAGAAACCGCAAATACGTTCAAACAAGCTTTACCCTTGTCTGAGCAAATTCTAACTGAACTTAATAAATTGGTTCCTAGTCGAAACTCAGTATATGCTCGGATTCAATTCGCCTCCATATTAATGGACTTAACACAGGAAGCCAATACACCTATTTTCTCAAATTTAAATATTGCCCAACTCTTGTCTACCGCGATACAGCAGGCCCAAAGCCTAAAAGACCAACAAGCCCAATCTTATGCTTTTGGAACTTTGGGTCGTCTGTATGAAAAGAATAAGCAGTTAGCTGATGCTCTAGAGTTAACGACAAAAGCTTTATTTATTGCTCAAACTATTGATGCATCAGACATTCTCTATCAGTGGCAATGGCAGCAAGGACGTTTACTCAAGCAACAAGGAAATATCAACGCTGCGCTCCAGGCTTATGATACAGCTTACAAAACTTTAGAATCTCTTCGTGGTGATTTAGTTGCTACTAATTTAGATGTTCAGTTTTCTTTCCGAGAAAGTGTAGAACCTATCTATCGAGAGCTAGTTGACTTACAGCTGCTAACAGAGAATACACAAGGGGATCAACAGACTAGTCAATACAATCTTAAACAGGCACGTAAAGTCATTGAGTCACTCCAGGTTGCGGAACTGAATAACTTTTTTCGTTCACCTTGTTTAGAACCAATTGTAGAGATTGACAAAGTGTTGGAGCAGGATAAAAAGGCAGCAGTTATCTATTCAGTTATTTTGCCAGATCGTTTTGACGTTATCCTTACCTTGCCTAATCAACAATTACAGCACTATACCACTAAGATACCTCAAGAAAAAGTAGAGAGTACTGTTACTTCACTACGGAAATATTTAACAGATGTCGCTGGCGCTTATGAAGTGAAAGAGCAGTCTCAAAAAATATATGACTGGTTAATTCGACCAGCCGAAGCTGAATTATCTAAAAGTGGCATCAATACTTTAGTTTTTGTACTGGATGGGGAATTAAGAAATATTCCGATGGGAGTTCTTTACGATCCACTGCAAAATAAATATCTTATGGAGAAATATGCGATCGCTGTAACTCCTGGTTTACAACTGTTTAATCCTAAACCTTTGCAAAAAGTACAGTTAAATGCTTTAACTGCCGGCGTGGGAGAAGCACGTTCTATAGAAGGTCAAAAATTTTCAGCCCTGAAAAATGTAGCACAGGAACTCAAAGAAATTAAAACTGAGGTTCCTAGAAGTGAAGAACTGTTAAATCAGCAGTTTATCGATAGCAACCTGCAAAAACAATTGCTTGCAACTCCATTTTCTATAATTCACTTAGCAACTCACGGTGAGTTTAGTTCAGATCCCGAAAAAACTTTTCTTCTCACCTGGAATAAGCTACTGAAAGTTAAGGAATTTGATAGTTTATTACGAGTTGGCGATCGAAGTAGGTCTGGTAACATCGAGTTACTTGTCTTAAGTGCTTGCAAAACTGCTCTTGGCGATCAGCGAGCTGCGTTAGGATTAGCTGGCATAGCTGTACGAGCAGGCGCACGCAGTACACTAGCAAGTTTATGGTCAGTGGATGACCAATGGACTGCTAAACTTATGAGTGAGTTTTATCGAAACTTAAATACTGGGATAAGTAAAGCCCAAGCACTCCAGCGTGCTCAATTAAGTGTATTTGCTAAACAAAAAAGTCCTTATTTCTGGGCACCTTATGTTCTAGTAGGAAATTGGCTTTGATACACAATTAACCCTATTTACTGATGAGCTTGATAATTACTGCAAGCTACATCCTTGTGCCACGAATTACGACTCCCGGCAGGTACATTAGCTGTAAGTACCACCTCTCCCTTTTCGTTTACCACCCATCCATTTGCTTCTACAATACGTTCTGGTGTGGTGGTAACTGGATTAGTCGTAACAAGTGGATTACTGCGTAGGCGTAGCCCGCCGTTGGCATCGCTGCTAGGTTTGAGCGCCACCCAACCGACTTCTACAGTGCCGTTTGGGAGAACATCCTTAGTA
>JAHCSU010000521.1 GCA_023522315.1 Nostoc sp. CCCryo 231-06 | reverse complement strand
TTACTTTCATCATAGATTATATTGTTTGTCCTAACCATCTTGGCGGTTGCTATAATTAAGCATCGTGATAGTTGAAGGAACTTTTGCCAGCTCCTCTGGAGAGAGTTCATAGATATTCTTATCTAAGGGTTCACCAGGATAGATTTGGTTTTTGAGTTCAGGTAGCCGCTCCGGTACTGGGTACTGGGGACTGGGAAAAAGTTTTTTAAAATTTGGTGGTGGGTAAAAGCGGAAAGTCTAAGCTAAGGTTTCCTTAGATCAGAAGTTTCCAAGACAGCCCCCACCATAATTTTTCGATTTGGCACCCAATCCCTAATACCTAATCCCCAGTCCCCAGTCCCTTTTACTTCAAAGTTCACAACTCATAGTGATATGTGTTTAGACGAAATCAAAGCCACTGCTAAAATCTGAAATTGAAACTCCTTCAACAACCGCGATTAAGTCGTTGTTAAAAGATATCCCTGTCCCCACGAGATTATTAATAGAGATGATACCCAAGCTAAAGGTAGATTCAGGTAGTTCAATAAAGTCCTGGCTGATATTGAAGTCAGTAATCAGGGCGTAGTCACTATTTTTGCCATTATCGTAGAAAATTTCATTACCTGCTCCCAAAACAAAGGTATCGCTATTAGCCCCGCCAGTTAAGGTATCAACTTCGTTAACAATCGATCCAAATCCTGGGGCAAAAGGTTCAACGCCGATCAGTCGATCGCTCCCATCACCACCCGATAAAGAGTCGTTTCCAGCTCCACCAATCAATAAGTCCGTGCCAGTTTCACCAGTGAGGGTGTCATTTCCAACTCCAGTCCCACCAAATACGGTGTCGTTACCAGCCTCACCCTGAACAAGATCATTGCCTGCATCACCATTGAGTTGGTCATTCCTCCCGCCACCTGATACCGTGTCATTCCCAGTACCCGCAAAAACTCGATCATTTCCAGCGTCGCCAAAAATTACGTCGGCGCCATCAGAGCCATTGAGGATGTCATCTCCATCATTACCATTAATGGTGTCATTCCCTGTATCACCGAAGATGCGGTCATTGTCATTGTTACCAATGATGCGGTCATTGCCGTCCCCCCCATTGATCACGTCAACCCCATTGTCGCCATCAATGGAGTCGTTGCCAGCATCTCCAAATACTAAATCGTCGCCATCCCCACCATCAATTGTGTCGTTTCCTGCTCCAGCAACGATCAGGTCTTCGCCATCGTTACCAAAGATTACGTCGTCACCGCCTAATGCTACAATAGTATCGTCATCATCGAAAGCATCAATGCGATCGCTGCCAATAGTGCCAGCAAGAAAATCGTCCTCATTTGTACCAATAATATCCATGTGTTTTTTCCTTTCAACTTTCAGGAATGATCTCAAAAGGCATCAGTATTATTTAGGCAAGGGGAACATCTAGGACAAAGTGTCTGAACTGAACACACAAATATCAGATTGTTTAAGTTATTGAGAACAATCTCAATCAAGCCCAGCCGAAAGTTGACTTTACCGAAGCAAATAACTTTGTATGAGCAGCATATTTGCTTTGAGGTAGTTTTAAACTATCTCTTAAGATAGATGTTAATACTTAGAAAAAATATTTTGATTATTTTATTAAAGAATATTCGATTATTGGAACTGCATAAGCTGTTGCCGGATGCCTGCTGTATCATACTTTATGTATATTGCAGATAAATCTCGTGCGTTGATGGTGCGTGAACATCAGAAAGTCAAGAATCGCCAGCAATCAATGCTAATGTGCGCTGCACAAGAACTTGGTCTTCCTGAAGAAGTATCCCACTACTGGAACCCGATTCAAGGGAAGGTAGATGCTAGTGCTCGGATGATTTATGGGCCAAGTCATGCTTCCATGAGCTAAGTTTCAACAGTTTTAAGGTTGATTTTTGGAGTGAATATCTCAACTCACAACTCTGGAAAAAAAGCCACCCTAAAGTAGAGGGTGGCAAAACTTATATATTTAGATAGATACGGTACTTAATTAAGCATCGTAATAGAGGTAAAACTCGTAGGGATGAGGACGCAGCTGCAACTGCTTGGCTTCGTTAAGCTTGTAGTCAATCCAATTTTCGATAAAGTCTTCCGTGAAGACGCCTGATTCTGTCAAGAAAGCGTGATCGTTTTCTAGTGCTTGCAATGCCAGTTCTAAAGAACTTGGAGTTGAGGGAACCTTTGCAAGCTCCTCTGGAGAGAGTTCATAGATATTCTTATCTAAGGGTTCACCAGGATGGATTTTGTTCTTGATGCCATCGATACCAGCACAAAGCATTGCAGCAAATGCCAAGTAGGGGTTAGATGTAGCATCTGGACAACGGAATTCTAAACGCTTGGCTTTGGGGTTCTTACCAGATAGAGGAATACGGATAGAAGCAGAACGGTTCCCTTCAGAGTAAGCCAAGTTCACAGGAGCTTCATAACCAGGTACTAGGCGCTTGTATGAGTTGGTGCTGGGGTTGGTAATTGCTAACAGCGCTGGTGCGTGTTTGAGAAGACCACCAATGTAGTACAACGCCATATCGCTCAAACCAGCATACTTATCACCTGCAAACAGAGGTTGGCCGTCTCTCCAGATGGACTGGTGACAGTGCATTCCTGAACCGTTATCGCCAAAAATTGGTTTTGGCATGAAGGTGACAGTTTTGCCGTATTTCTTGGCAACGTTCTTGATGACATATTTGTAAGTCATCAACCAGTCAGCCGCTTCGATCAACTTCCCAAACTTAAAACCCAGTTCGCACTGACCACCAGTAGCAACTTCGTGGTGATGCTTTTCAATGGGCACACCTAATTCTGCCATCGTCAACAGCATCTCTGTCCGCATATCTTGGGAAGAATCTGTTGGGGAAACTGGGAAGTAACCTTCTTTGAAGCGTGGTTTGTAACCCAAGTTGGGTTTTTCGGCTGTACCCTCTTTCCCAGAATTCCAAGCACCTTCTTCGGAATCTAAAAAGTAGTAGCCTTCGTTAGCAGTTTGTGCAAACCTAGCACTGTCAAAGATAAAGAACTCAGCTTCAGGGCCAAAGAAAGCTGTGTCACCAAGACCAGTAGAAACCAGATAATCTATTGCTTTTTGGGCAATAACGCGTGGGCAACGGTTGTATGGTTCACCTGTGCGGGGGTCTTTAATACTACAAATTATACTTAGTGTTGGGACTTCCATGAATGGGTCGATCCAAGCAGTGTTGGGGTCGAGTACCATCGTCATGTCCGATTCGTTGATTGCTTTCCAACCCCGGATGCTGGAACCGTCAAAAGGTACGCCATCAGTGAATGCAGTCTCATCGATTTGGTTTTGGTACAGTGTGAGGTGCTGCCAAGTCCCTACTGTATCGATGAATTTGAGATCAATCAGCTGAATTTTTTCATCTTGAATTCTCTTCAAGAGTTCTTGTGGTGTTGTCATTGTTACTCCTTCTCTACCAATTTCCTAAAGTAAACCAGAATCTTACATTGCATCCTAACCCTGCTGATCTCAATCAGGCCGTGACACACCAGAAATATCTTAAATAGTAGATATTAGCATATTTTGTAGCTTATGTTACAGATGTCTGGATTATCAGGTTATATTAACCTTTCAGCGATCATCTGTACAAAACTGGAAAGTTCATCATATAGGGGTCAACTTTGGCATAGAATCCTTAAATAGTCGATAAATTGTTTTTGTGCCAAATCTATTTTAAATAGCACAAAAATTTACTGGTGCATAAGTGCAGCCAAATAAATATCAAACCATAAATAGCAAGGATTGGGAGAAAAAAGAATGCGCGATGCGGTAACAAGTTTAATTAAGAATTATGACTTAACTGGTCGGTATTTTGACCGGAATGCGATCGATAGCCTGAAGTCTTACTTTGACGGTGGCACAGCACGAGTACAAGCTGCGGCAGCGATAAATTCTAATGCGGCTGCACTTGTCAAGCAGGCTGGTTTAAAGTTATTTGAAGAACTGCCAGAATTGATTCGCCCCGGTGGAAATTCTTATACAACTCGTCGTTATGCAGCTTGTCTGCGGGATATGGATTACTATCTGCGCTATGCCACCTATGCGCTGGTTGCTGGGAACACGAATGTATTGGATGAGCGAGTGCTACAAGGGCTGCGGGAAACTTACAATTCTTTAGGAGTACCTATTGGGCCGACGGTTCGCGGTATCCAGATTCTCAAGGATCTAATTAAGGAGCAAGTAGCAGCAGCAGGTGTGGTTAATACTGCTTTTGTAGATGAGCCATTTGATCACATCACACGCGAGTTGAGCGAACAGGATATTTAGTCATTCAATAACAAGTATAAAATATAGCGATCGCACTTTTGTCTTTGTTGGGAAAGAGCGATCGCTTTTTTATAAACTCTACCAGGCGTTGACAAGGACTTTATCCAAGTTTTCGCCGCCAAAGGGCAATATCACGCCTCTCTAAAATAATTTTGCTAGATTAAAGCTGTGTTTTTGGAGCTATCTTCGACTAATGCCTGCTAAAGATATCTATCATGCCGCAGTTATTAAAGCACTGACAGCAGATAGTTGGACAATAACCAACGATCCATTATACCTCGCTTATGGGGGTAGAGAACTTTACGTAGATATTGGAGCAGAAAGAGTTACCATTGCTGCTGAGAGGGATAATCAAAAAATAGCTGTTGAAATCAAAAGTTTTCTGAGTCCTTCTCCAGTGAATGACCTCCAGGAAGCTGTAGGACAGTATGAGGTTTATCGCAGTGTGCTTAAAGAACTACAACCAAAACGCCAACTTTATTTAGCAGTTCCCAAGCGGGTTTACGAAGGTATATTTTCCGAACGCTTTGGTCAGCTAATTCTTAATAGTATAGGAATAAACCTGATTGTCTTTGACGAGCAACTAGAAAGGATTATCAGATGGATAAGCTAGCTGGATATCGTGAAATTATTCGTCAGTTGATATTTGACTATGCTAGTCACAAGCCTGCTAACGGTCAAATAGAGACAGAAGCTGTTATTGACTCCGAACGAGACCACTACGAAGTGTTACATGTGGGTTGGGATGGAGTGCGCCGCGTACATGGTTCGGTGGTGCATATAGATATTATTAATGATAAAGTATGGATTCAATATGATGGTACTTCCCTTCCAGTAGCAGAGGCATTATTAGAAGCGGGTATCTTGCGCGAAGATATTGTTTTGGGTTTCCATCCCGCTGAACTACGACAATACACAGATTTTGCTGTATCTTAATTATCTTGATATGGTGTATTTCCAAAGAATAATACATTAAGTAGCGATCGCTCCCAATCGCTTATTTGCTCATTATACTGCTCATAATTTCTCAAGTTTAATAACACCGCCTTCGATTGCCTCTACCGTTAATCTGTAACCTTCCATCAGTGACATACCGACAAGTGGATCTGACTCAGCTTCATCAATCGGAATGGTTAGTAATTGCTCATCCCAGATAACAATAGCTTCATAGACATCAAACACACATTCACTACCATCTCCCAGAATTGCTCGTCCTCGCCTTTTCCAGGGTAGCTTTAATGCAGCAATGAAATCGGGCGGTAGGGATAACCAGCCGTTAAAACCTGTATCAACAATGGCGGTTTGCTCATGTACTTTAGCGTCAGCACCACAAATACGTAGAACGATAATTGGCTCGTAGTCAGCATTCACACTTCCAATAATCATTTTGTTTTGTGGATGCGCCCAGCCCCGAACCGACGGACATAACGAGAGCCAACACGCACAAACCAGATTTGTGCATCTGGGTAGCGAGTTTCAAGACGCTTCGAGGCATTCATTTCATCAGTATCCATTTCCCAGCCACCTGTCTCGATGTCGATCGCTACAATCTTGCCATAATTATTTGCTTCGACTTGTGGGCGCACTTGAAAGTCATATATCTCATCACCACGACGAGCAAATTCTTCTTTGCTGTAACGAGGTTGTCTTAATGGCATAATAAATATTCCGTAGTCTTAAACCACTGGCTAGGAAAGAAAAAGTCCTTTAGCGTCTATTTTAAGTTTAATAGTGTGAATTCGACTGGCTAAGGAATGCGATCGCTCCTAGATAAAACGCATTAGCCTATCTTATCTAAACTAGAACCGCCATAAGCCACAATAGAAGTTGCCGATGTTTGAGGCGCTGATTATGGAAGAATTATTAACTCTGAAAGACTTGCTTGTTAAAGGCGATGTTCAAGGAGCATTGATTATAGTTGAAGAATTAACAGAAATGAGCCGAAATGACATCATCAAAACGATTCGTAGCTATGCAGTGATTTTGCTGTTGCATCTGATTAAACAACAAGCTGAAAATCGCACGACTCGTTCTTGGGAAGTCTCAATTCGGAATTCGGTTCGGGAAATTCAACGAGAAAATCAGTATCATAAAGCGGGGGGTTATTATCTCACGCCAGAAGAATTGTTAGAAATCTTAGCAGAAGCCTATTTAAATGCCATTGATGAGGCTTCCTTAGAAGTAGAAGGTTGTTATGAAGTCCAAGAATTAGAAAAGCTGGTTAATCAAGAAGAAATTATCAATCGTGCTTTGGTTTTAATCTTACCAGGAGAGTCTAGTTAATTGGCTAAACAGCGACTCGATACACTATTAGTAGAGCTAAATTTATGTTCTTCTCGCGCCTTAGCACAACGGTTAATTCAGGCGGGGGAAGTTACTGTTAATCAGCAGCTAGTTGATAAACCTGGTACTGAAGTTGATATTGCTGCTCAAATAAATATTAAAGTGCGATCGCCTTTTGTTTCGAGAGGCGGTGAAAAACTCTCCAAAGCTTTGTCAGTATTTGCCATTCCCGTAGCAGAGCGTATTTGTTTAGATGGTGGGATTTCTACTGGTGGTTTTACTGATTGTCTTTTACAAGCTGGAGCAAAACAAGTTTACGGCATTGATGTTGGTTACGGACAAGTTGACTGGCGGTTGCGAAATGATTCGCGGGTGATTTTGCGGGAACGCACCAATTTACGGCAACTACGACCAGATGAGTTATATGGCGAAAATGACCCGATTCCTGATTTGGCGGTGGTCGATGTATCGTTTATTTCTTTAACGAAGATTCTGCCTGCTTTGTGGCAACTAACTCAAGCTAACCGAGAAGCTGTGTTGTTAGTCAAGCCACAGTTTGAAGTCGGCAGATCCCGTGTGGGTAAAAAAGGTGTTGTGCGCGATCCAAACGACCAAGCTGATGCCATTTTCCAGGTGTTGCAAACAGCCCAGGAATTAGGATGGAAATACAAAGGCTTAACTTGGTCGCCGATCACTGGCCCTGCTGGGAATATTGAATATCTTTTGTGGTTAGCAATGGAAAGCGAAACACCAGCACTTGATTTAGAAGTAATTAAGCAAATAACGCAATCAGCAACAACTGATTTACGGAAGAGCTAAACGTCGTAGATTAGACATTCGACGGAATCGGGATGGGTATCACAATAATTTTCTAAAGAGGTTTTCTTTGATTTTGCTTGCTGTTGATCAGCTTTCTCAGCTTGTAATTCTTCTACAATGTCCCAGGCTACGGCACAATTAGCAGAATTGCCATCTAGCTCACAAGTTGTGCGGGCTTCAGTAATGGCGTCAGTAATGGCTTCTTCAAGATTTGTCGCCCCAGCAGTTTCAAATGAGTTTAGGGGAGTTGTCATGATACTTTTACCTTTAATTTACAGAGCAACAACGGGCTGGCTCACATTTCCAGTTTAGATAGGCTTCCCACAATTGGTTGTGGTAAACACCGTCATCTTTTTAGCAAGATTGAGTGGGAATTTCCCTCTTGTCATCTTTGATTCAAAAAGCCAGGGGAATTACACTAGTTAAAGCCACTAGCAGAGATGGTTATCTTCTCAGTCTTGCATCCTACATTCGGAATGTCAGTCAATTGTCAGAAGAGTTTGATAGAAGTTGATAATCACTTATAAACGGCAACAAAGGGGAAACAATTTTTATTGATTCTCAATACTTTATGCCTAACTCTTGTCGCAAGCGATACAGAATTGTATTTTGGTCAACTTGAGAGAGAATTTCTTGAATGACGCTGCTAGCGCCCAACTGTCCCCAAGTGCAACCTTTTTCGAGATACACCTGAGCGGCTTTGCCAACAGAGTATGCGCCATAACCAGCGATACCAGCTTGAGCGATCGCACTGCCAGCAAAGGCAGTAATATTGCTGGGATTGTCACCACTGGTTATTGCAGCCGTACTTTTACCCAAACCCAAAAGCAAACTACTACCTAATTCCCCCAATAGCAAGCCACCAGAACTAAATAAAATCGTTTTTAAAATTTTTCCGGCTTCATAGCTAGTCATCGGCAAACCATACAATCTAGCTAGGGCGCGAATTAAAGCCAAATCAGCAACAGTTCCGCCAAGGATATCTAAAAAAGCGATGGGATTGAGCATTACTGCCAAAGCTTTGTATTTGGTAAATTGCCAAATGATATCTTCAGCTTCTTGTTCGCGTAAGTCGATGGTTTTTTGAGCGATCGCGGCTTCTGCATCCCGTGCTTGGATGAGTGCATTTAAAGCCAGAAGCGATCGCCCTTCTCGATTAAGAATATTCAGAATTGTTTCTTTGAGTTCGTCTACTTGGGGTGGCGGTGTCTCCCATTCATAGCTGACACGACCATCAGACCACTCAATCCGCACTTCCATTGGCGCTGGTTCCGCCGCCACCATGACAACTTCATCTGGTAGTAAAGGTTTCGCTTGAGGATGCCCTGCACCCAGTTGTTGCAAATTTTGGTAAATCGCTCCCTGGTCTGTATCTGGATAAAGGTCTATTTTGTTAAATACTAAAATCAGGGGTTTTTGTGCTTGACGTAATTCCAGCAGTGCTTGATACTCAGTGCGTGTGATATCACCAGACACGACAAACAAAATCAAATCAGCCTGATGCACGACTTCTCGCGCCATGTCTGCTCGTGACTCACCCTCAATTTCATCTAATCCGGGGGTATCAATTAACTCTACTAGTACCTTACCACCGGGTTGCCAACGGACGGAACGGGGCCATTGAGTAACACCGTTCAGGGGCCCAGTTTGCAGAATCTTCTCTCCCAGTAAGGCATTCAAAACTGCCGATTTACCCCGACTCACCAAACCAAAGGCAGCAATTCTAATGACGTTAGAATCCAGCTTGTTGAGTGTGGAGTTCAAAGCTTCCAATTCTGGTTTCAATAAACCTGCCAATTCCGGGTTGGATGAAAGCTGTCCTGACTTACGAAGATATCCATACCAAGACAGCGCTTGTCTGAGACTGGCGCGGGCACGATTTAAGTGAGTTTCTTGCAGATTTCGCACGAAGTTAGATTGATTCAAGGTTGGACAAACAACAGGCTACATATCCATTTTGATCTAATTGCAAGGCTGCTAACCTGTTTTGTCAAATTAGGCAATTACAGCACTTCCCGAAGTTATGAGGTACACTAATTAATCGAATTATCGTTTG
>JAHCSU010000520.1 GCA_023522315.1 Nostoc sp. CCCryo 231-06 | reverse complement strand
CCATCAGCACCTAACCCATAAAACATTGCCCTAACAACATTATCCGATTCTGTAGAGAAATTAGGGTCAAAGCTCAAGGAAGTATGACTAACGTCGTCATTAATCCCAACAGTAAAGTGATTTTTTGGTTTAGGTTGAGCAAGGTTGTCAAAAATGCCCTTCACCATCGGTGGAGTAAATTCTTTGGAAGAAAGACCGTAACGACCACCGATGATTTTAGGCAGAGGGGCAGGGGGCAGGGGGCGGGGGAGAAGATCCTCCCCTCTGCTCCCTGCTCCCTGGTTACTGAGCGCAGTCGAAGTATGCTCCCCTGCTCTCTTATCTCCCCACGCCTCATGGATAGCAGCCACAACATCTAAATACAAAGGCTCACCGGCGCTACCTGCTTCTTTGGTGCGGTCGAGAACTGCGATCGCTTGTACACTAGTTGGTAATACTGCAACAAACTTTTGGACATCAAAGGGGCGGTAAAGTCGCACTTTGACTACACCAAGTTTTTCACCACGGGCGTTAAGGTAATCTACTGTTTCATGGACAGTTTCACAACCTGAACCCATAAGAACGATAACGCGCGAGGCATCTTTAGCGCCGTAATATTCATAGATTTTATAATGCCTTCCTGTGCGTTCTCCAAATTCATCCATGATGCGTTGGACAATTTCTGGACAGGCGTTGTAATAAGGGTTAGCGCCTTCACGTCCTTGGAAGTAGACATCCGGGTTTTGGGCAGTCCCTCGCAATACTGGACGGTC
>JAHCSU010000519.1 GCA_023522315.1 Nostoc sp. CCCryo 231-06 | reverse complement strand
TTAAATAAAAGCCGTCCTTTATGACGGGGCTTTAGACCCAATTTTTCGGTAAAGTATGGTGTGTTTAAGCCGGAAGCAATTTTAAAGCTGTTTAGAGAGAAAGTAATTAAAGATTATTTTTGGGATGCTTACAGTTCTAATGCTCCCTTTAAATTCGTAGAGGATACAAAAAAATTTATAACTCAAAATAGTGAACTAAAAACACAGATAATTAATGCTAAAATTAATTTTTCGGCGGAATTATAAGAATTTGGCGAAGCTTTTATTGCAGTTGCTAAACAGACGAAAGCCTCAAAATATCAGCCTTATCCAGATTGGAATTTAGATGTTTATCCCAAAGAGTTTAAAGCCTTAATCTTTGAAAAAACTCGCTTATTTTGCGGTAGTGATTTTGTTTTCAAGGCTATTCAAGAATTCTTCACAACTCAACCCAAGGGTTATTTTAGTGTAATTGGGGATGCAGGGATGGGTAAAAGTGCGATCGCTGCTAAATACGTTTTAGCTACTAAATTTCCTTGTTATTTTAATGTTTTCGCAGAAGGATGCAACAAACCAGAAAAGTTTTTAGCCAGTATTCGTCAACAATTAATTAAGCGTTATTCCCTGCAAAATGCAGAAAGCGCTGATTTAAGAACTTTATTACAAAAAGCCAGTGAAGAACTAAAAGGACAAAAACTTGTAATTGTTGTTGATGCACTAGATGAAGTAGAACAAGAAGGAAATAGTAATCTTTTAGATTTACCGCAGAATATTCCCGATGGAGTCTATTTTTTACTGACTAGACGACCTTACAATCAACAAACAAAACGTTTAACTTTGTCTCCAGATACTCCTGTAGATGAATTAGATTTAACAAAAAGTGATTATACAGCTTTGAGTCAGGAAGACGTAAAAGAGGATCTTCAATTATTTTTGAATAATGATCAAAAACTAAGGAATTGGATTAATGATCGCAAGATTTCTGAGGCTAATTTTATTAAAGAAATAGCAGTTACAGCAGTTCCCGCTATTGTGAGGTACGTTCTTAATCCTGAAAGGTTACAGAAGATTGCGGTGACGCGAGAAACTGTACTTCATAACAGCAGGAAGCGCTGTAAGAGTGAAAATAATTTCATATATTTGCGCTATGTCTTACCTGCAATTTCTGAAGGTAAATATAATGATTTAACTTTAAATGGATTACCACAAGGTCTTCAGGACTATTATAGGACTCATTGGAATCGAATGGGGATGGATGAACAATCCAATGAAAAGAAGGTAAAAATACTTTATATATTGGTAGAAAGAGGCGAGCCAATATCCATAAACATGATTGCGGAAATTCTTGCTGAAGATGAATATGAGGTGAAATCGGTGTTAAATGATTGGGTTGAGTATGTAACACCGAAAGTAAATGCAGATGAACAAAAAACTTACTATAGTATTTATCATCGCAGTTTTCTCGAATTTATCAAAGAGCAATACGAACTAGGCAAAGGTCGAAAACTATTTAAAGAAGTTAATCGAAGTATGGCTAATTATATGATCAAGGAGATCAAATAAAATGGGGTATTTTGCCACTAAATTAGCCTTAAAATCAGCAGAATTTCAAAATTTGTTTTTGGGTCAATTTCCTGAACAACTATTAAAAGTAGGAAAATCGGAAATTTATTATCAAACTCTCATAGATTTTGATTTTATTTCTTTGAAAATTAAATATCCTAACTTTGGAGTAGAACCCCTGATTAGGGATTATTCCTTAATTGAAGATCCTGAAATATTAGAGAATAGAGTTGGGACAACTTGACACAATTCGCTTTTTACAAGAAATGGGTTGGGGTTCTGATGATTATACAAAAGAACGCCAAGAGTCTCTAAAAAATTTAACAAGAGCAGAATTTTGGCAAGATATTGAAGAAATTAGAAAAGAAACAATAGGCTGAATAATAAATACATTATTGTCGATTAAATCTTAAAGATGATTCTAGTGCGTAGACGCCTAGCGGCTTGTCGTTAGACATCGCTTGTTAATTCCAGAAATTGAATTCCTTGTAATAGTAAATGAAGTAAATCAATGTTTGATAAAACAACTATCAAAAATCCGAGAGGACATCCCAAAGAATTTGAAGCAATTATTACACAAAAAAGCCGTAATTTTGTCGATCGTGAATTTGTCTTTGCTGCTATCAACAACTTTTTCAATCAATCTGATCGGGGCTACTTTACTATTATCGGTGATCCTGGTATTGGTAAAAGTGCCATTCTTGCCCATTATGTCAGCCAAAATCCGGGAGTTGTTTATTACAATGTCGAAATCCCAGGTAAAAATCGCGTTGAGGAATTTCTGACGACGATTTGCACTCAATTAATAGAAATCGCCCAACATCAAGGTAGTAAAACTTGTATTGAGCATCTCGGCTCCGCTCGATGGAACCGGAGTCGAAACAATCTTACATCTAACTTTTCTGATTCTACCACAGAAAATAGTGGTTTTTTATCGTTATTACTGCAACAAATCAGCGATAGATTGCAACCAAAACAACGGTTAATTATTACAATTGATGGCTGCGATCGCATTGATATCAATAATCAACCACGCGGCTCAAATATTTTCTATTTACCCCGTTATCTACCCGAAAAAGTTTATTTTATCCTTAGTCGTCGTCCTTTTTTGACAGATAAGTCAGGTTTATTAATTGAAACTCCAGCCCAATCTTTAGATTTATCAAATTTCCCAGAACAAAATCGCGCTGATATCCAGAAATATATTAAATGTTATTTAAATTCTCCCAATATTAATCATCAATTATTAACGCAGATTAGCCAAGATGAAACTAATTTTCTGTATGTTAGGGAAATCTTAGCAGCTATTAATGAGGATATTTACCCGCCAAATTTACAACTCTATTACCAAAATCACTTAGAAAAGATGAATTTAGCAACCAGTAAACAGTAACCAATGGCTCTACAGGTGTTAAATATCTTAGTTCAAGAGCAATCAATATCAATAGAAGCGATCGCAGAAAGATTAGATGCAGATGAATATGAAATCAAGGTAATTTTAGACAAGTGGCGAGAGTTTTTACATTTAGAATCAATAGCAGCAGAAATGCATTATAGTTTTTATCATGCTAGTTTTCGTGATTGGTTGAGGCAACAAATTGAGTCTAAATTTTGAGTTTGGCATGGTACTCACCCTTTTTTTATAGAGAAAATTTAGGGTGAAAGCAAGCAATATCTTATTAATCAGCAGGAGTAACAAGTAATTATGCCTAAATATGTACTCTGGGGAACTTACTGCGAAGACGTTCTCGAAAAACGCACACCCCACCGTCAAGCTCATTTAGACGGATTAGCAAAACAGAAAGAATCTGGTGTGCTGATTACCATTGGCCCCACCAAGGATGTTACAAAAGTTTTTGGAATTTACGAAGCCGAAGACGAAGCCACTGTGCGCCAGTTGATTGAAAATGATCCCTACTGGAAAAATGGCATCTGGACTGAATATTCTGTCAAAGAATGGATTCAGGCTTTTTAAATTGGGCATAGGACATGGGGCATGGTTATTCTCCTTGTCCCCTTGTCCCCCTCATCCCCCTCATCTCCCCCACTCCCCACCTATGAAAATTTGGCAGGTTGATTTTTATCGTCGTCCCTCACAAGATGCATCTGGACAAATTTTATGGGAGTTGCTGATTTGTGACGCAACTCGCAGCTTTGAGTATGAAGCTACCTGTCTCCAGTCAGCAGCGAATTCGAGTTGGGTTGCAGATCAACTTGAGCTAGCCGCAGGTGAAAAATTGCCAGATGTGATTCAGGTGTTTCGTCCTCAGTCACTAAGTTTAATTGAGGCCGCGGGACGCAATTTAGGTATTAATATCGAACCTACCCGTCACACTTTGGCGTTGAAGCAGTGGTTACAAGAAAAGCAGTATCCCTCAACGCTGGATAAACCACCCCCAGCACCATTGCCAGAAAACCTCTGGGGAGAACAATGGCGTTTTGCAACTTTAGCTGCTAGTGATGTGGAAACGAGTTTTAGCGATCGCCCCATTCCCATTTTGCACATCCCAGAACATCTCAAACCCATCAATTTAGGTTTGGCGTCAACAGTGCCCGTCCCTGGTGTAGTAATTTATGGTGGACGGCAATCGATGCGCCTAGCCCGGTGGTTGCAGCAAGCCCGTCCCGTAGGCTTGAATTACATATCTGGCGCACCGGATGGCTTAATATTAGAAGCTGGCTTAGTGGACAGGTGGATTGTTGCCACTTTTGAAGATCCAGAAGTTACAACAGCAGCCCAAGCATTTGAACAACGCAAAAAGCATTGCCGAGGATTGCATTTTTTGTTGGTTCAACCCGATGATTCCGGGATGACTTATAGCGGCTTTTGGTTGTTGCGGGCAGAAGATTGATATAATTGCCAAAAATATTGTTCTGTTTATTCCCGCCTATTTACTTAGTTTGTTGATATGACTTTTACCCAATAGGTAATAGCGATTATCTATGAGGTTGCTCCCGAGCAAGGGGCTTAAGCCCCTTTTATAGTAAGATGATAAAATCATATTAAATACTAATACTAAAAATTAATCATAAAATGCTCAAAGTCATAATTACTTTAGAAGAAGATATTCTGCGATTTGTAGATCAGTATGCAGAGGGAAATCGTAGTGCATACATTAATACACTGCTGGCAGAACACCGCCGCCGAATTTTGGCAGCAGAAATGATTGCAGCCCTCAAGCAGGATGCTGAAGATCCAGAGTATCAAACTGAAATTGCTGCTTGGGATAGTGTTGTTGGAGATGGCATAAATGCCTGGGAGTAATTTAACTTATCGGCGAGGAGAAATACGTTGGGTGAATCTTGAACCAACAGTGGGGGCTGAAGCAAAAAAAATCCGCGCTTGCTTGATTGTGCAAAATGACATCATGAATCAGTATGGGTTGCTAACAATTGTGATGCCATTTCGACCTGGAAATAAACAAGCTCCCTACGTTGTGAATGTCAAAGCAACACCAAATAATGGACTAGACCAAGACCGTTTCATAGATATCGGACAAATTCGTGCTGTTGACCATAGTCGTATTTTGGGTTTAGTTGGTGTGCTGGAGTCAGAATACTGGGAATTTATTCGTACAGCTTTAAATGTAGTTCTGGGATTTGTGATTTAAGGGTGTTAGGAAATAAAAATAGAGATTAAACTGAGGCGTTCAGCATAGTAACTTACATTCCGCATGTGCCATCGCAAAATATAATATTATCTTCTTTCTTAACTAACCTGCGGAATATGGGTTGAAGGAAATAGTACAGAAATGCGATGCCTGGGTTGGGCTACGCCTAAAACTTAGTAACAGCGCTGCATAAATTTTTAGATTGCCTCAGTTAAATATATATCTGTTCAAGTTTGCCCTGAACTTTGCTCTCGATTGATTTTTTCAGTCCTTGCGCTCAATTAGCTCACCCGAATGGGTGAGGAATAAACCAATCGCTCAGGTGATCTGAGTGCAGGAAGTTGAGACTGATAAAAAATAAGACTCTATTACTCAAGAAGACTAATTGCACTTTACTCTAACTAAGGATAACCCTATGAAACTCTCTACCTTGGTAGATTCTGTACTCATTGTTGCTTCTATTGCTTTATTACCTGGAATCGGTGGCGCTCAAATAGCTACTAACAATAGTGACGAATTTATAGCTATCAACTCTAACAATTTATTCACTCATTCTACGAACGTCAGCTACCTCAAACCCTTTGATGCTGAATTTCTAGCTTATCAAGGTAATCTGAAAGCACAGGGTATTCCTAGTGGTAGTGCTTTGGTTGCTCAATACCAAACAGGAAGCCTGACTGCACTAGATGTGGTTAAGGCTGCTGTCAACGCTAAAAAGTTACCAGCACAAGCTTTGAATGATCCAAGTTACCTAAATGCCGTGGAGTCGCAGCTGACATCATTCGGCAACACTAATAATTTATCTTACTAAGTACAACGTTGCAGAGGTTCGTAACGGATTTATGAAATGCTTTACTATCATCTCGTTGCTTTGATGAGAAAATGCTTCACAAAGGAGGAAAAGCTGCTGTCTTCCCCTAATCATCATCCCATTACCAAAAATTACTTTAACCCCTTCAACCTTGGAGGGGTTTTTAGTTGATGCGACGCTTGCTGCTTGCTCTAGCATCGCACCTTTTCATATTTAACGCGATCGCCCCATACACAGTAGCTTCGCGCAGTGCATTTGAAGCCTAGCGTTTACTTCTGGAATGCTTGTATAACAATAGTTTTATCACGAACCATTAGATTACTCTGTGCGTAGGCGTAGCCCGTTGAAAACATCGCTTCCACAGTCGCATACCATAACACGGCTAAAAAAAAGGGTCGGGTAATAAATTATTTACTGTTCTATCAAATTAACGTTGTTAAGTTACTCAGCAGGTGTAGTTTTCACCTCCAGGCTGTGTTAGATATTGTGACGCGAAACAGGAGTATAGATACGTTGCTAAAGCTTTCTCCAGAATCTCCTCTATTTATTGTATTAATTATTATTAGTTTTCTAGTAGTAACTTTGTCAACTTGGTTATCATCTAAACCATTTGTTTTAAAACCATTTGGGCTTAATGATGTTATCCAGCTACTTACCTTGCATTTATTTATTTCTTTGTTGTTAGAGCGTTCTTTAGAAGTTTTTATAACTACTTGGCGTGGTTCATTTGTTGAACAATTAGATATTAGTATTCAACAAAAAAAGGCTTTACTGTCGGAAAAAATAAGACTTATGGAAGTACAACAAAACCAATTTCCTTCTTTAGAATCCAATCAAATCAGTGGACTCCCACCTGAAGGAATGAGTTTAGAGCAGCAAATCATCCAAAACTTTACACAAAGCCAACAAGAACCGTTAAAAATATTCAAGCCGCAAATTGATGATATAAATGAAAAAGAGCGCCAGAAAACAGCATATAAATCTGATACACGAATAATTGCTCTATGGACATCCCTTTTATTTGGTCTTTTAATGAGCGCAATAGGTATTCGCTCAATCGAGCCACTTGTAGTTGTTGATTTAGATCATCCAATACAATTAGTTATTTTCCGTTGTTTAGATGCATTGCTTACAGGAGGTTTAATTGCAGGAGGTAGCGAGGGAATTCATAAGCTCATAAAAGTTTTTATCGACTTTATGGAAGCTACGTCTAAACAAATCAAAAATCAGGGTTTATCTTGATTAAACGAAGTATTTTTTCTATCAAAACATCAGATATAATTATGGAAAATATATTAATATCTATTCTAAATAGATAGTGTCATCTTTCCATAGATAATCTTTAATATCTACAAAACTTTTGTTTAAATTGCTTAAAAAATCTGCTTCAGATAAAACCTTAACTCCTTCATTTAACAACTTATTCTTTTGTTGCTTTACATAATTTATTAAATGACCATGAGAGTCTAATATTCTATGTAATGGATAATCAGCATCTGAGGTTTTTTTCAGGTATGTAGGAATAGCTCTTAGATAGCTATTATCTACTCCCATTCCTTTAATTATCTGTTTATATGTAACTACTTTACCACTGGGAATTTGGATGATAAAATTTAGGAATCGTTGATAAGGATTTTCAGATAATGGTGGAAATTTATTAGCTTGAACCTGAAAAATACTACCAACCTGGATTTTACCTGATTTAATAACTACGCCTAAAATCCCTCTTTTTCCTTGGATGCTCTTTAATGATTCTATCAAGTGGGCTATTCGCTTACACGGTTCGCAGTGAAAAGTTAGACGAATTGCCGCACCACTTTCAAAGGTTAGCAGAGAACCAGGGATAAAATTCTCAAATTCTATACCTGTAACTACAATATTTTCTCGCAATTCTCCTGGTTTAATTGATAAGTCTGAAATATCTTCATACCTAACAATTAAAACTTGTCTTGGACTTATCGGATCGGCATTAATATCTCCTTCTATACCATAACCTACCTCTAAATTTAATGTTTTAAGTTCTACCATTGCAGAACCTGGTTTTACCTTCGTGAAAAGATGCGTTATTGAGAGAGCCATATTCATTCGGCGACGCGATCAATTTAAAGTTTAGGAGGTGAAGTCAGGTAAATCATGGGATTTACTAAGAATGAATAAACTTCCATCTCCTCCACGTCCAATTCTTAAGGTTTCATCTAAGTAAGTAATGTCCAGTGTCGCAGTTCTGCTAGTAGGATTATTAGCTGAGACAACCTTAAATGGGTTCAGTTGAGGGGTATTAATGCCAACAATCTTCTCAATCGATAGGTAGCGTTTGTCAAAATAAACGTTGAGGCGTTTGTTCGCTGGAGGCTCTAAATCTTCTTTGGCTGGCTCAAAGCTAGCTGTCACTTTGACATATCCTGATGCTAGCCCCAGAGAATGTTTAACTTTAGCTAGATTGAAAAACAATTTATTTGCAACATCAATCACTTGATAAACTTTACCCAGCTTTAATCCCAATGGGAGAGAAATTAAAGAACGGATTTCTCTGGCAGTGGAGTATTGTAGTTGCCAAGCTCCATTCAGCAAAGAAGTAGCGTAGAGAAGAGGATTGAGATTGGGATTGACACTCTCTAGTTCAGTTGTCAATTTTTCAATTTCTTCGGCTAAGGTTTTATCTAGCTGCAAATCGGTAACGGGAGAGCCATCGCTCTTGGTTTGAATCTTCTCAAGCGTGGCTTGTAATTTTTCCTTAATTAAAACTTGATTGTTCAATGGTTGAAGATTTTCCTTTACATATCCTATTACTTTAGTTCAACTTTTATGCACTTCCCGCATAAAAGTTGAATTATCTAGATGAGATTAGTCAATGAGTTGTGGGGTGGGACAGTATAATATTACATCGCAAAAGGGCACGGCAGTGCAGTGCCCCTACGGGCGTACCTCACGTAAACGAGAAACGCTATATGTCCTTAATTCAAACATTACGATGACTAATACCAATTTTGGATTTTGGATTCAATCGTCAAACTCTTAACTGAGTTACCGCGATATTACCCGAAAAACATACATCCACATCGCTACCAGGAGTGCGATCGCGTTTGCCATATTCGCCTACATAATAAAAATTATCGCCTTCAATTCTATAGTTTACTGGCAAAGGTCTGGTACAGGCTTGGCAAAACACCATATTCGGATCTGCTTCTCCTGGTTGCAGATGCGGCAAGTTTACATTCCAAAAGCTTCCCGGTTCTAAGGGACGCTGGAGTAAGTCCGCTAAAACTTCAACTGTGAATTTGGCGGCCAGATCCCAATCAAAATTCTGCTTGGCTTTGCGATATTGAGAAATGGCAATTCCAGGAATACCGTGCATTGCGGCTTCCCGCACAGCAGCCACTGTGCCAGAAATGTAGGAATCGACTCCCAAGTTGCCCCCAGCGTTGATACCTGAAACCACAAATTTGACATCTACCGAAATTTGTGTTAAAGCAATTCTCACACAATCGGCGGGAGTGCCTGCGATCGCATACTCAGTCTCAGAACGTCGCTGGAGGTTGATGGCACGAGTGGTAGTAACTTGATGTCCACAGCCAGACTGATGATCAGCAGGAGCAGCGATAATAGCATTTGTGCCGTTTACAGCTTTGATCAGCGCTCGGATACCAGGGGCATCAATGCCGTCATCGTTAGTTAAAATTATGGTCATGTACATATTATATTGATATAAATTTAGCTAAAATATCCGAAAAATGCAGAGATCAACCCATCAATGGGTACAGCAGGAAAAGCTACTTGCAGATTTGAAAAAATATGCTTGATTCTGCCAAAAATATTGATTATAAAATCCCGTAAAATATATATCTACTGGCAGTAGCAAAAACTTGATACTGGATAAAACCGGGAACGAGGTGATTTTTGCAGTGGTTCTGTAGTATTTTTGGTGCAAGTCTGTCTTAGGGTTATACAATGAAACAGCTTTTCAAACAAGTATTTAATAGTCAAAAACACCTCATCCGGCTAATTCTGCCTTTGGTGACGGTTATTTTAGCAGCTTCGCTGTTTGGCGCACCTGCTTTTGCCACAGGTGTGGATCAAATACCCAACCTCACAGCAGGGAATAACACCTGGGTTTTGGATCAAGGTGAAGTCATCAGCCGTCTGAATGAAGGTAAGATTAACAGCGCTTTCGAGGATTTGGCAAAGCAAACAGATAAGGAAGTTAGAATCGTTACTGTTCGCCGCCTCGACTACGGTGAAACACCGGAAAGCTTCACCAAAGAGCTATTTGAAAAATGGTTTCCTACAAAAGAAGCCCAAGCTAATCAAACCTTATTGCTTATTGATACGGTTACTAATGGTACTGCCATTATTACTGGGGATCAAGTCAAGCCAATGCTTACTGACTCTATTGCCGAGAGTGTAGCTACTGAAACAGTAAGTGTGCCGTTACGCAATGGTAACAAATACAATCAGGCATTTCTAGATGCAAGCGATCGCCTTGTCGCTGTTCTGTCTGGCAAAAGCGATCCAGGCCCACCTCAAATCACTGAGAATGTACAGGTAGAAGGCACCTTCAAGAAAGCAGAAGAAACCAACCAAGGTAACGCTACTGCTTGGGTAGTAGGATTGTTAATTGCCGCCACCGTTATCCCAATGGCGACTTACTATATCTATCAGATAAATCAGCCATCATCTGATGGATGATGCGAGAGTTGATGAACTACCCCGCCCATGATTACATGGACGAGGAATGCAGGACGGAATATTGTTCAATTTTAGATTTTAGATTTTAGATTTTAGATTTTTCCTTCAATCCAAAATCCAAAATTAAAAATCTAAAATTGTCTTAATCTTGAACATACTCTTGCTCTGTGACTAAAGCCACCTCAGCCCGAACAAATTCTCGACCTAAATAAGCTGCATGATTTAATTGAGTTACAGGAGTGGGCTGAGTTTCTTCAAAAATCTTCACGCAAAGTTCTTTCGCCGTCCTCGCACTAAAAACTGTCGTGTGGGTTCGTTCTACCTTTCCTCGTGCTGGAATTACCTTTCCCGTTTCTGGATCGACAGCTAAACCGCGATCGTCAATCACATTTGTAAAATGCTTGGCATAAATTAACCCTGCATCTCGATCCAAGTAAATAATGAAATATCCACCGTGATCAAGATCAATATGACGCTGGGAAAGTTTATCATCAATTGCGGCTAAATCTTCAAGTATTAAATCCATAAGCATTATAAAAAGAAATTTTCTTTTTTCAGGGTTTTTACACTATATATCAAGTGTAATTCGTCATTCACCCTCTGCCTTGGCAAACTTTTAAGAATCTCGGTTACTAAATGGCAAGTCTGCATTAATTGCCTCAATCTCCTGCTGCTCGTGTTGATTCACTTCCTTAATATAGGGACGGATAATTTGTCCTAAACGATTATTGTAAAAGCGGTGCAAACTATGATTGGGCATAGCGGGGAAACCGCGCCGTTTTTTGTGACGCCCGCCCGCGCCAGGATCAAAAATTTGGATATTGTTAGCGATCGCCCACTCAATCGGCGTATAATAGCAAGCATCAAAATGTAAGCAATCTATTTCTTGAAAACTCCCCCAATAGCGTCCATAGAGTTTGTCATCTTTAAATAAACAAAAGGACATTCCTAAAGGATGAGAATTATCTTGTTCGCTATATGCGGCGACAAACAAGACTCGATGCCGATAATCGGTGTATAGCTGCTCAAAAAACCTCTGTGTGAGATACTTGCTACCCCACCAGCCAAACTTATCACAGGTGTCAGCATAGAACTGGTACATCAAAGGAAATGCAGAGTAGGGAATTTCATCACCACTGAGCGGTTGTAATCGTAAACCGGCTTTTTCCACAGCTTTGCGTTCTCGCTTGATATTGCGGCGTTGATTAGCGTTGAAAACTTTTAAGTAGTCATCAAAACTTTTAAACCCAGCATTTTCCCAGACGTAGCTGTGGTGCAGCCAAGTTGTAAAACCATGCCGTTCCAGCATCGGACGCCATTCGGGATCGACATAGAGAAAATGACACCCAGAAATTCGATTTTTGGAGCAAAAAGTATCAATTTCATGCACCATCATCGCTGTGATTTCGTCTTCATCTTCTCCTGGGGCAATTAAGAACCGATAACCTTCAGCTGGCGTAAATGGTGTCATTCCCAGCAATTTTGGGTAATATTGGACTCCGATGCGATCGGCCAACTCTGCCCACTGGTGATCGAAAATAAATTCACCGGAACTATGTCCTTTGAGATAAAGTGGCGCAGCAGCAATCAGCGTTCTATCTCGCCACAATGTCAAGTGATTAGGCAACCAACCAGTTTTAGCCGTAGCACTATGGGAGGTTTCGATATTGTTTAGCCACTCCCATTCTAAAAATGGCGTTTTGAGTGGCATTGCCAAAGCATTCCAGGCATTTTGGGGTACTTCAGCAATTTTGTTCGTCCAAACGACAGAATAGCGAGGCTTAAGTTGTTCCACCATCTTAGAAAGTAGGGAGTAGGGAGTGGGGAGTGGGGGGAAGAGGAGCAGGGGAGGCAGGGGAGGCAGGGGGAGATAAGGGGACAAGAGGTGAGAACTTGCAACAAGTCTTTCCCCTTGTCCCCTTCTCCTCTTCCCAATGCCCAATCCCCAATCCCCAATAACTTTACTTAGCGTAATCTAATCTGCTGGTCGTTGCAGACGATAGTGCAAAAACACTTCTTGCTCAACTGCATGAACTTCTAGAAGTTGTAGCTTGGGAGCTAAATCTGGTAAAAATCCTTTCCCATCTACGGGTGTAGGTGCAGTATTACCACCTAAAATCAACGGACAGACAGTTAGCCATAATTCATCAATTAAATCTAATGCCAGCAAGGAAGCGACTAATTCACCTCCACCCAAGACCAGCAAGCGTGTTATATGTAGAGTGGCTAAATGCTTTAAAGCTGCGGAAATGTCAATTTCTCGCGTTGGTGTTTCAAAAACCAGAATCTGCTCAAATTCTGGAGGACATTCCTGGGCTTTGGTTCCCAGAGTTGAGGGAAGCGTCCTTAAACGTCCTTTCCATGAAACTGCTCCTGCTGTTGTCGTGAGTAGCCAGCGTCCAACTGGTTGCTTAAAAAACTTAATTTCCGGATTGAGGTTTGCCGAGTGTGTAGTCACTATATGAACTGGCTGCGGAGGCTTCCCTTCTTGCGCCCTAAGTTGCACTAGAGTTGGATCTGATATAGTAAGTGTTGTTCCGTAGGCCCGGAGAGTGCCAGCACCGAATAAAACCGCATCAGAGGCAGCGATTTGTTTTTCTAAGTGTGCTTTATCAACCCTTGAGCCAAAACGAGCAGGCGATCGCCTAAAATCTGCTATTTTACCATCTGCACTCATTGCTAAAACAACTGTAGTGTGAGGACGATGTTGCAACATTAAATTGATTTGATAATTTGAATATTTTCTTTGTTAGTGTGTAGATTCCTAAAAAAAATCTATGCCTGCAACCTCCTCTTTTACAACTTCACCACTGTATTTATATGCAACACAAAAAGCTCCTCAACCTAGCATATATTAATTTTGGTATACTACGTTTCTTTTTGAATTATAGCAATTTGTTAATTTTAAACATTGAAAATAAAATTCTGAGAATTTAATAAAATGTCTCATCTAGCTCATCTAATTACATATCTTTGCTGTTGTGGTTTGCAGATGCAAAGTGAGACACCCGATGACTAATTCCCGCCAATCTTCCTTTCGTCGAATTTTAGTAACGAGAATACTGCTGCTGTTCGTCCCAGTTCTACTTATAGGTGAGATTGTTGCCTTGAATAAGGCACGTTCTAGCATATTGGGAACTGCACGTCAAAATTTAACAGAAAGCGCCATCAGTAAAGGGGAGAGAATTGGAGATGCGATCGCTATCTTAAAAGCTAATTTGCTGAGTGTAAGTAAAACAACGGTCATTCAGTCGGATTCGCCTATAGAAGAGCAAGAAATTTTAACGCAGTTAAGGCAACAACTTCCAGCCAGTATTGAATGCATCCAATTAACGAATCTGTTAAGCCAGAAGATAATTGCTAGTAGCTGTGGGGATCAAGCAATTGGAGAATTGAAATTACCTTTGCCTAGTGACGGAATTGATGTCAAAGCAATCTTCCCGCCAAAGGCAGGAATAACTGGAAAAAGAAACGCACAAAATCAACTGCAAGTAGTGTTATCTGCACCAGTCTCCGATAGCCGAAGAAATTCAGTTTACAGCTTAAGTATTCAGTCTGCATTGTACCGACAAACCATAAATCCACCGGGATCGCTCACAGGCACTATGGTAGTGATTGCTGAAGACGGCACAATTTTGGCACACCCATTCACAGACTGGGTGGGAACTAATATCAATCAGCACCCAAATGCTTCCCAACTCAAGAGCATAATTAAAAATGCAATTACGGGGCAAAACGATTCGATAAATTTTTCTTTTACACAGGGGAAAGAATTAGTAGCTGGCTATACGGCTATTGTAAATCCACTGACCCAACAGCAGCAAAAATGGGTAGTCTTAGCTGTTACTAGTGTTGATAATGCGCTTTTTGGTTTAGAGGAAATCAAACTAATTCTTATCGTTTTAACAGTTGGTTTGATTGGTGCAAGTTTGTTAGCATCCCTATATCTAGCTCCTTACTTGGCACGTCCTGTAGAAGAATTGCGCGACTACGCTCTAAATATTCACTCTCACCACGCCGCACAACCAGTTCCGCACAATTTTCAAATCCGGGAATTTAATCAACTAGCCCAAGCATTAGACCAAATGGTAGAACGGCTCAAAGCTGGGGCAGAAGAACTAGAAATAGCTTGGAAAGAAGCAAAAAGCGCTAACCAGATTAAAAGCCAGTTTTTGGCTACAACTTCCCATGAATTGAGAAACCCATTACATACTATTATTAACTGCATTCGCGTGGTTGAAGATAGCTTATGTGATAGCCGAGAAGAAGAAATGGAGTTTCTCAAACGTGCCGATGAAACAACAATTCATTTGCTAAATATTATTAATGATTTACTTGACATTTCTAAAATCGAAGCAGGCAAGCTTTCAGTAGTCACCACACCTATTGATCTCCGACAAATATTGTTAGAGGTGATTAATTTACAATCAGTTAATGTTCAACAAAAGGGCTTGCAATTGAAATGCGAGTTAGATTCTCAAGCAATACCAATTAAGGCAGATGCGCCAAAACTGAGGCAGGTGCTGATTAATGTTATCGGCAATGCCACTAAGTTTACCGACACAGGAAGCATCACCATCGCTACAGAAATTCAATCTAGTAATGGTAAATCTCAAGTGGTGGTAACAGTTAAAGATACAGGTATAGGCATTGACCCCACTCAACAGCACAAACTATTTCGCCCCTTTGTAATGGTGAATGGTACAACGACGCGCCAGTTTGAAGGGACTGGACTGGGACTAGCAATTTCACGAAACTTAATCGAACTTATGGGAGGCAGTATTACTCTTGAGAGCGCGGGACTTCATCAAGGTACGACGCTGAAAATTACTTTACCTTTGATTGATATCTCGCTGTTACCTGTTCCCAAGGAAGAAGTAAATGTAGGGGATCTGGGATTTTCCTCTGGGAATGACCAAGCAAAAGCAAGCCACTACCCTAGCCTACAGGAGTCTGGGAGAAGCCCCTCTTTGGGGATCAAAAAATCTGTAAAAGCAGGTGTAGAGAAAGAGAAGTTCTCGAAGTTCCAGGTGTTACTTGGGAACGAGACTTACGAGATTAGTCTTTCGCCGCAGCAAACTCTCTTGGTAAGTCTTCCAAAAACAGAAATTTATGCAAATGGGATTTCTGAAAGGTAATCGTTGCTTTGCTCGAATCTTGCTTGAATCTGAGATATTGCACTATAGCAATCCTATCTGATTTCGTTCAAATTTGCGGTGTCCAGATCCCCGACTTCGCAAAACTTGTCGGGGATCTAACTTTTCACGAATGGGTTCTATTACTATCATCAGATAAAAATCAGAAACCTTTATTTTTATGGTTTTATTTTCATTTTTCAGGGATGGCGACTCGATCCAATTCTACAATTGTGTCAATTGGTATTGGTAATTTTTACTATCTTCTACACTATTGAAAGTATACGAATACGGCGAATTAATGGTTTGTTGGGTTTCACTTCGTTCAACCCAACCTACGATTATCCTTAACCCAAGCGTATTGGTTTATAATCGCTTCATAAAAACAGGTTTGCCGCCTTGCTTAAGAGATACTGTTAAAGCAGCAAGAATTTCTACTAACTGTGTGCCTACCCAACCAGACGAAACCTCTGAGGGAGTATTGTTAAGGATAGAAACAACAAAGCCGGAGCAAACTCGCCCCAATGGTTCACCTGGTTCTAATTCCAGCACTACCTGCCTTTGATTTACCGGAATAAATTGATTGCCCTGCTGTTCAAACTCCCCATGTAGCAGCGTTAGAGGTGACGATCGCAACATCTCATCAAAAATCAAACTACCAAGGCTACCTACAATCCCCAGCCGTCGCTGCTTATCAGGATTCAGCCAGCACAAATGAATATAAACTTGAAAGCCATCTGGGTATGTCAGTGTTATCCATACTAGATCAGCCAAACCTTGAGCCAGGGGAGAATCTGTGCATGGACTCACCTCTGCTTCCCTGCTCCCCTGGTTACTGAGCGACTTGCCCTGAGCGTAGTCGAAGGGAGTCGAAGTATGCTCCCCTGCTCCCTGTAGCCACACCGTACCCGTTGCCTGTACTTTCACTGGAATCTGACCCAGCCAAGCGTTAAAGATAGCAATATCGTGAATAGCTAAGTCCCACAGCGCATCAACATCTTGCCGGACAGGCCCTAAATGGGTGCGTGTCGCGTAGCCATAGCGTAAATCACCTAATTTACCCGCTTGTACTACAGTTTTTCCTCGCTCAACTGCTGGGTGAAATAAATAAGTATGGTCAACCATGAGTATCAAATCATGCTGCTCTGCTAACTGGCAAAGTTCCCGACATTCTGTTGGATCAAGAGTTAGGGGTTTTTCAGTCAAAACATGGCATCCCTGTTGGAGAGCGTCTTTAATTAAAGCATAGTGGGTGATAGCTGGAGTTGCGATCGCCACCCCTGTCAACCCTGGCACTTTCTTTAAATCTTGCCACTGGGTTGTTAATACTACATTTTTATCTAAGTTAAATTGCTGCTTTACCGCCGCCAATCGTTCTGGATGAGGGTCTACTACAGCAACTACATTTACTTGGGGATGTGCTAAGAAATTCCGCAGCAGATGCACTCCCCAACGCCCAACTCCGATGACAGCAATTTTAATTTGGTTTGTCATTAGTTATTAGTTATTAGTCATTAGTTGTTAGTCAAATGACAAGCAACTGATTATCAGTTTATTTGTAATCTTTTGAGTTCAGGGGTTTTCCGGTTGAGGAATTGCTAAAAAAGCTACTTTAGCTGCGGCTTGTTCAGCAGTTTTGATCGAGCGTCCCTTACCTTCGCCGAGTTTGTTTCCGTGCAGCCATACTTCAGCCACGAAACGTTCTTGATTACGGTGCGGTTGAGTGACTTCCACAACCCGATATTCTGGTAAAACTTTAAATTGTGCCTGAGTCCATTCTTGGAGAGCAGCTTTGTAATTAAGTCTGGCAGGATCGAGGCGAATTTCTGTCGTTAGTTCTTGGAAGTGTGGATCTAGCCAAGAGCGGATCAGTTCCAGATTTTGAGTACTTAAGTAAAGCGCACCCAGAACAGCTTCAAAAGCATCTGCTAGTCGTGACTCTTGACCAACTTTATCAGCCGTAGCGCTACCGGCGACTAGTAAGTATAACTCTAAACCATAAACTCTGGCCAATTGGGCGAGGATGCGATCGCTCACCAACACCGAACGAATTGCCGCAAAATCCCCTACTGGACAATCGGGATAATTTTCCCATAACACAACAGCCGATACCAACCGCACCACTGCATCGCCAACAAACTCCAGTTGTTCATAATTTGCCGAATCAGAGACAGTGGGATGAGTTAGCGCTAAATCCAGCAGTTCCCACTTTATAGGTGCTTCTAGCGACAAACCTAATTTTTGGACTAAACTTTCGAGTTGCCGTTGACGGCGTGGATAAGCAAGGGGCATTGGGGGCAGGGGGCAGGGAGCAGGGAGCAGGGAGCAGGGGGCAGGGGAAAAATACTTACTTCTGACTCCTAACTCCTGTACAGACGCGATTAATCGCGTCTCTCCTAACTCCTAACTCAGCACTAAAAAAGGGGGGAGAGAGCAGGACATAAGCCGGGTTCTGTTCTCTTGCGAGGGCAGTTATCTATCTGGGACGCTTGTTACCAAACGCCTCTAGCGGCTCTCATTGAGCGGAACTGGTAAAAGACCAACCGTAGTTCCTATCGCCTTGCTCCCAACCGGGGTTTACCGAGCCAGCACCTCTCGATACTGCTGGTGCGCTCTTACCGCACCTTTGCACCCTTACCAAATTTAGTTAAGAGTTATGAGTGATGAGTTAAAAGTTAATAATTCCTAACTCCTGTACAGACGCGATTAATCGCGTCTGTACTCCCAACTCCTAACTGTTTTGGCGGTATCTTTCTGTGGCACTATCCTCACGATCGCTCGCACTGGACGTTATCCAGCAAGTTTGGTCTTTCGGGAGTCCGGACTTTCCTCAAACCAGTTACTATGACTGATCTGCAACCACCTGCGCCTACTCTCTCCTTAGATCCAGTGTAATCTTGGATGGCATAGTATGTTGACATGGCATTACTTTTTTTTATTCCAAGGTAAAGCGTAAGTCCAAGGTAGTTTCCTGACTGTGAAAGGACAATTGATAATGTTAATGGCAGGAAAATCACGTCCTGGGGCTAAACCTATACGCACCTCAGATATCCTGAGTACCAGTTGCAGCGAAAAGTCCAACTCCTTCCTTCTGTTAATAAAGTCGTTGTACAATTTTTTTTGCCCTTTTTGCAGCCCGTTGATATCAATTAGTGGTTTTTTAGCTGAATAGGTTCCAGCTACTTGATCGCGCTCGAAAACATCTTCTGCTGTCACCGTTTCAGAAAGTGTTTTCTTGGGGGCAATCAGACTAGGACTTTGGGGTACTGCTAAGTCGCGGGTTAAGTCTGGTGATTTCCGAATTACACGGCGCGATTGCTTGCTATGTTCAACTACTAAAGAACTGTTGTCCCAGTCAACGTATACAGCAATATTTTCAGATTTATTTTCAATGCTAATTCCTAAATCTTTCAAATCGTCAATTGGGTATGAGGATTTGAGTTTAAAAGAAATCCCAATTTTATCATCGAGATTGTTTTCTTTGAGTTGCTCGTCAACGATTCCTTTTTTAAACTCAAACTTAATTTGATCATCGATGGATTCAACCATGCGGTTAAAAACATAAGAAACACCGATAATATAAATCGTTAAAACTACTAAATTCTGGTCGCTACTCCTCATAACTTATAATATTAACTCCCGGTGCTAATAAATGTATATTTGAGTCATAATCCATCTACGATTTTTAATTCCGCTTAATTGTTACAGAATTTTGCAGCCAGCCCCGTCGCCAAAAAAAGAATAGCAAAGCAAATGCGATCGCTCCCATCACTGCCAAGCAAAGTGGATAGCCCCAATACCAATTCAATTCAGGCATATTATACGGCGATTTTTCGGTATTGAAATTCATACCATATATTCCGGCCACAAAAGTCAGTGGAATAAAAATTGTTGAAACTATCGTTAGTACCTTCATGATTTCATTCATTTTATTACTCACTGCCGAGAGGTACACATCCATTAATCCAGATGCTAGTTCTCGGTAAGTTTCCACCATATCCATCACTTGCACCGTATGGTCATAACAATCTCGCAGGTAAATTCGTACTTCTTCACTAATTAAATCGGGATCATCACGAATTAAAGAATTAATTGCATCTCGCTGGGGCCAGATAGCACGACGTAGTTGCAGTAATTCTCGCCTAATTTGATAAATATTTTGTAGTGTTTGTGGGGTAGGTTTGACTATTACCTCCTCTTCCAACTCTTCGATTCGCTCTCCATAAAGCTCCAGTACTGGGAAAAAGCCATCAATAATCGCATCTAACACGGCGTAAGCTAAATAATCGGCTCCTTGTTTGCGAATGATCCCTTTGTTTTTTTCAATCCGCGATCGCACTCCTTCAAAACAATCATGTTCTGGTTCTTCTTGGACTGTCAGCAAATAATTTTTCCCCAATATCAAACTCACTTGCTCGCTGTAAAAACCACATCCTCTTTCTTTTGGTACTACCATGCGGGCAATGAATAGCAATTGGTCTTCATAATCCTCTGTTTTGGGACGCTCTGGTACATTGACTATATCTTCTAAAACTAGAGGATGTAACTCAAAAACGTTACCTAATCGTTGTAATATGTCTTGACTGCCTAAACCTTGTACGTCTACCCAAGAAATGGATTCGCTATCAAGATATGGGACACACTCCTCTGGAGTTGCTATTTGCTCACGGATGAAATTGGTTTCGTTATAGTCAATCAAGAAAATTATCGGTGGTGGAGCATCTGCATCAATAAAAATGGTTCCAGGTACAGTCCCTGGTTGGTGATAGAACTCATCTTCATATAACTTTGTGACGATTTTGGGAAGGCGACTCAGTTTTCGTGCCATGCAATATTACCTAATAGTTATTAGTCATTTGTCATTAGTCATTAGTAAAAATAATTGATTAGTGGCTAATAAGCGTTTACATGTAATTTTACAAAAACTAATACAAATACAGCAATTTCTAGATTAAGTAATTATTTAGGTTGCTAACTTGGTCATCAGCATTTTGTTGGTAGTGAGTTGTATTTAGAACTAACCACTGAAAAGTTTCATAATTACAGCTATTTTTAGTTGTAAGGGCACAGCAATGCTGTGCCCCTACGATAGGTGTGGTTTTAATAGATGAAAACTGCTGTAAGTTTATTTACGTTCAGTGAGTTACCAGCAATACAGATAACATATTGCTTCTGAATCAGCAATGGTAAGTATAAAAAAACAGTTTGCCTTGGTAAGACAAACTGCTGAAAAAATATTTATCTGGTTTATCTGGGTGAGCAGAAGTTAGAACATGCCCATGCCGCCCATGCCACCCATACCGCCCATGCCGCCCATGCCGCCCATGCCGCCCATACCGCCCATGCCGCCCATATCAGGGGCAGCAGCAGCGGATTTCTTCTCCGGCTTTTCAACAACGATCGCTTCGGTGGTTAAGACCAAACCAGCAATGGAACCAGCGTTTTGCAAAGCTGAACGCACGACTTTGGCAGGGTCGATAATACCAGCAGCAATCAAGTCTTCAAATTCGCCAGTAGCGGCGTTGTAACCAATATTGAAGTCGCTATCCCGGACTTTCGAGACGATCACAGAACCTTCAGCACCAGCGTTGTCTGCTATTTGGCGCAAGGGGGCTTCTAACGCTCGTTCGACAATATCAGCCCCAATTCTTTCTTCGTCATTTTGTAGGGTCTTTTTAATCTCTTGTACCTTCTTAGCTAAGTGAATTAGAGTTGTCCCACCACCAGGAACAATACCTTCTTCCACAGCAGCTTTAGTAGCGTTCAGCGCGTCTTCAATCCGCAGTTTACGGTCTTTGAGTTCGGTTTCGGTTGCCGCACCCACTTTAATCACTGCCACACCGCCAGCGAGCTTGGCGATGCGTTCTTGCAGTTTTTCTTGATCGTATTCAGAATCGGTTTCTTCCAACTGTCGGCGAATTTGAGCAATTCGCTTTTGTACCTCTGGTTTGGTGACACTGCCAGCTACAATTGTGGTGGTTTCTTTGTCAATGGTGATTTTGCGGGCAGTTCCCAGCGCTTCTAGAGCAGCAGTATCTAGACTTAAGCCGATTTCTTCAGAAATCAACTGTCCATCGGTGAGAATAGCAATATCTTCTAACAAAGCTTTGCGGCGATCGCCAAACCCAGGTGCTTTAATTGCAGCTACAGCAAGTACACCCCGCGCTTTGTTCACTACCAAAGTTGCCAAAGCATCACCTTCGACATCTTCAGCAATAATCAGCAAGGGCTGACCAGAACGGGCGACTTTTTCCAAAATCGGCACTAAATCTTGGATACTGCTGATTTTTTTATCAGTAACCAAGATCCGGGCGTTTTCAAATTCGACTATTTGCCGCTCGTTGTTGGTGACGAAGTAGGGAGAAATATAACCCCTGTCAATCTGCATCCCCTCAACTACTTCTAGTTCAGTGGTTAGGGATTTAGATTCTTCAACGGTAATTACACCATCTTTGGTGACTTTTTCCATTGCTTGGGCTAACATTTGGCCAACTTCTTCATCGTTACCAGCAGAGACAGTAGCAACTTGAGCGATCGCACTTCCTTCTACTGGCTTGGCTATCTTGGCAATTTCTAGTACCAGTGCCTCAATAGTTTTGTCGATCCCGCGTCTCAAGCTCACTGGGTTACTACCCGCCGCGACGTTCTTCAAACCTTCCCGAATCAAGGCTTGTGCTAAAACTGTGGCGGTGGTTGTACCATCCCCAGCGACATCTTTAGTTTTTGAGGCCACTTCCTGGATGAGTCTTGCACCAGTATTTTCCAAAGGATCTTCTAATTCAATTTCCTTGGCAACAGTGATACCATCGTTGACAATTTGAGGTGCGCCAAATTTTTTCTCTAAAAGGACATTGCGACCTTTAGGCCCCAAGGTGATTTTTACGGCATCGGCAAGGGCGTTAACACCCCTTTCTAGAGCTCGCCGCGATTCCTCGTTAAATGCAATAATTTTCGCCATGTTTTATTTCTCTAGCGCTTCCATTAGACAATTTAGCACTCACACGTCAAGAGTGCTAATCTCCCAAGCGGCTCAAGTTACAAATGGAAATAAAAAAAATTGATTAATATACAGGTGATGCTCATATTACATACAGGCAGTAATGCTTGAATTGGGAGATGAATCTATACAACTCCCTTAAGTACCTCGGTATTGCCGACCCTAGCGGCACCGGCTGGTTGGCGGTAGTATTTACGTTTCTCTTGGCTTGGCTTGTAACGTGGCGTTTAATTCCCACAGTCCGCAAATTCGCCTTGCGGGTAGGTTGGGCTGACCAACCCAACGCCCGGCGGCTCAACCGAGAACCTTTACCCAATGCAGGGGGGCTGGCTATCTACGCGGGTGTGATTGCCGCACTAGTATTAGCTAGCCTTTTACGACCTATCGAACTCCAAAACGTATTGGCTCAGGTGCTCACTATTCTGTTGGGGGGTTCCATATTAGTCCTTGTGGGTTTTATCGATGATCAGTTCGGCTTACCGCCCTCTGTTCGTTTGTGGGCGCAAATTCTCACGGCACTTTTGCTAGTAGCTAATGGCATCAGTATTCATGTCATGTTTGGCACTCCCATAGACTCGCTCCTGTCTATGGCGTTAACAGTACTTTGGGTAGTAGGAATTACCAACGCCATCAACTTGATGGATGGTATGGATGGTTTGGCGGGAGGAATCAGCTTTATTACCGCCATGAGTTTGTTGGGTGTTGCAGCCCAGTTTAACAATCGTGCAGCAGCAATCTTGGTATTAGCGGCCTTGGCAGGTGCTGCGCTGGGCTTTTTACGTCACAACTTTCACCCCTCGCGGATCATTATGGGTGATGCCGGAGCATACTTTTTCGGCTATGTATTGGCGGCAACCAGTATTTTAGGTAGGCTGCAACAAAACACAGTTTATGCGCTAATTCCCACGGTTTTATTTCTGTTGTTGCCAGTATTAGATACTACTCAAGTATTTGTGCGACGCCTATTAGCAGGAAATAACCCCCTCAGTACTCCTGGCAAAGACCACCTGCACCACCGCTTACTTGCTTGGGGACTCTCCCAGCGCCATGCTGCGTTCACGCTTTGGTCAATTACCTTATTTTTCAATTTGCTGGCTATGAGAATACAGGGCATGAGTTTGGCTGTGATGCTGACTACCGCCAGTAGCATTATCATTCTTTTGGGCTTTACTATCTGGCAAAGGATACGTCAACAGCCCTAATTCCTTGTAGGGTGGGCATTGCAATGCTAGCCCTACTATGGTTTATTCTCTGTATGGAGTGATGTCTACGACGGGCTATTCGGTGATGCACAATTGTGACCAAAAATTCAAGCTTGAGTTAAATTGTCTTGCAACCAAGCAACTAAATCTTCTTCTGTGGAAAAATCTAACAGTGCCTCGGCTAGATTTTCAAGCTGTTCGATAGATAACTGACTGATGCTGTCTTGCAATTGCTGACTCAAATTACCAATGCGTCGTCGTAACTGGCGCATGACTACCTCTAGAGTTGTTTCCTGCTTGAGTTCCTCATAAAGTCTAGTCGTTTTGATATCAAAATCACCGAGTCCAAACATTTTTATCAACTCCTGACGACTAATACGCGGTAGTTTGTAAACTACAATCGTTTCTATTAAATCTAGCACTTTTTCTTGAAGTGCTTTATCGCTCAGTTCTGAACGTGTCTTTGTAATCAAATTTTTTGCTAATAGAGGAGTTTGTTTTTTATTTACAACTACTAATTTGATGATCCCAACTCCCAAGGAATGTTCTGTTACTTCTCCAAGCTCGTTTAAATATAGTCTGGTTACCAGTTGGCTTTCGAGTAAAACGCGATACGGTTGTACTTGGGTTGGTTCAAGGCTGCGACGAGGGAATATAACTACTGCTCGCCAATCTGTAGTAGGTGCGTAAAGCCGTAAATACAGAAATACTTCTGAAAATAAACGAGCGTAAAATTCGTTATCTTTTTGAAATTGAACCTCCACAAAATAAATCGGCTGACTACTAGTATCAGCAACAGGAAGAAAGACTCCATAAATGCGAAATGCTGTTTGCTTTAATTCTACTGAAGCAAAATTATATGCATTTGCTTCTGATGCTTGGAGATTGATTAATTCAAAAAAAGTGCTGGGAAAAGTTTGAAATAAACGATAAAAAATAGAGTCTGTTTTCATATTAGTCTGTCAAGTTTTATTTAAGAAGTTCGTAGTTGGCGCTTTCGCGCGAAAGCGCCAACTACGAACAATCCCTACCCCCCAACTATTTAGCTCAACTATTTAGGCCATTACCATACCGCCATCGACGTTAAAGACTTGTCCGGTAATGTAGTTGGCGGCGGAATCGGCGGCGAGAAAGCGCACCATCCCAGCCACTTCTTCCGGTTGACCGAAACGACCGAGGGGGATGAATTTCAGAATATCTTCGGGGTTGTTGAGATCGCTGGTCATGTCGGTGGCGATGAAGCCAGGAGCGACGGCGTTAACGGTGATGCCGCGAGTAGCAAGTTCTTTGGCAACGCTTTTGGTAAAGCCAATTACACCTGCTTTGGCGGCGCTGTAGTTTGACTGACCTGGGTTGCCCATTTGCCCAGCAACGGAAGTAATGTTGATAATCCGCCCCGATCGCTGCTTGAGCATGATTTTACTGACGGCGCGTGTACATAAGAAAACACCAGTTAGATTAAGGTCTATCACAGCTTGCCAATCTTCTAGCTTCAAACGTAAAAGCAGGGTGTCGCGGGTAATACCTGCGTTGTTAACCAAAATATCCACACGGCTAAACTTTTCTATGACGGTGTTAACTAATGCGTCTACTTGATCGCCTTTAGAAACGTCTGCTTGGATAGCGATCGCCTGACCTCCCGCATCTGTAATTTCTGTAACAACTGCCTCGGCTGCGGCACTCGAACTGGCATAATTGACAACTGCGATCGCTCCTTGTGTGGCTAATTCAATTGCGATCGCTCGACCAATCCCTCGTGATGCACCTGTAACAATTGCGACTTTATCTTGTAATAGTGTCATTTAATGTTCCTCAATCTTAGAAATACCGCGCTAATTATCTTATGGTGATTTAGGGAACATCTGAATATTGTCTGGATAATTAAATATCTATAGCTATTTCTCTATTAATAGATGAATAACTTAAGCATCCCTTTTGTGAATGCCTATATAGTTATTTGCTTAGTCAGGATAGGTTTAAATACATATCTAATGCATGTACACAAATGAGAACAATATACGTATTTTATTATAATTATTTAATATTTCTTGCTTGCAAATCGGTCTATGTTAACTAATCTAATCTTTTCCCAACAAAAACCCATGAACCTATACCGATTTTATTTTCTAAGAATTACTATTGAAACAAACAATTGAAAATCGGTGTGTATCACATGGCAACTAAAAAGCAATTTAACAGCTTTGAAGAGATGCTGTCTGCTTCTGATGTACCTGTATTAGTAGATTTTTACGCTGACTGGTGTGGCCCATGCCAAATGATGGTGCCAATTTTAGAGCAAGTCAATGCCCAACTTAGCGATCGCTTGCGGATCGTCAAAATTGATACAGAAAAATACACAGATTTGGCCACTAAGTATGAAATTTCGGCTCTACCAACCCTAGTACTATTTAAGCAGGGTCAGCCTGTGGAGCGAATAGAGGGAGTGATGCAAGCACCGCAGTTGGTGCAATATCTACAAACAAAGGTTTAAGCTAACACTTAAAAGTTGGATTTTAGCTGCCAGAGGCGCGGAAGATCGCGTCTTTTTTCGTGGGGGCGCATAGCTGTAGCTCTACGAATCACCGTATAAAGCTCTTAAATCCAAATTTGGCAAAATGTTAAAAATAAATCCCGCCGCCGATGCTAAACCAGTACCCGAAGTTCCACCAGAAATCCGTACCACAGGATTCAAGCCGGCAAAACGAGAAATTGACTCTTGTCCTTCACCATAAAAAGGCGTAATTGCTGGGAAAGCATCTGATATTTCTGCCGCAGTTCCTCTAAATAAGGTTAATCTCAAAAAAAATTATGAGATCGCGATCGCTATCGATTTGGGTGCAGGTAAGATTATGAGTAAAACTGTGGAAATAACTGCATACTTTAGTCCACAATTTCTCTGATTGAGATACTTCAAGAATTTAATCCCACCAATAGGTAACAATGACCGCATCACCGAAAAACTGGGTCTGAAGCCCCGTCATAGATCGGACGGCTTTTTATTGATTAGTTC
>JAHCSU010000052.1 GCA_023522315.1 Nostoc sp. CCCryo 231-06 | reverse complement strand
TTGTTATTTCGGGATACCCATTTGTTATTTCGGAGTACTCATTTGTTATTTCGGGATACCCATTTGTTATTTCGGAGTACTCATTTGTTATTTCGGGGTACTCATTTGTTATTTCGGGGTACGCATTTATTGATTTTGTGATTACTGTTGCTGATTGCACTTATTCTCAAACAACAGTTCGATATGAAAAATGAGTAATAACACAGGCAACCTCGTAATTATAGCGTTGAACTTTTAATGAAATAAATCCACAAAACTACCCATCTCAGGCAAAAGGATACTCGACTATGTTGAAAAAGGAATTATTAAAAAAGGATGTGTTATGTCTTTAAAAACTCGTGGTTCTGCTGCTATTGACAAAGCCCAACTTCGTATCGCCTTGCTTAAATCTATTGATGAAAATCTGGATTTGGGACATGGGTTAACCATTGAAGCCTACAACCACTTAATCAACACTACCCGTGCGATGGTAGAAGCTAATAATACGCTGGTGTCCAATCTGGAAGAATCGCGTAAAACAGTAACCCAGATGGATAAAGCTCTCTCCGAAATGTCTGAACGAATGCTAAGTGGAGTTGCAACTGTCTACGGCAGAAACAGTATAGAGTATTCCAAGGCTGGCGGCTCTAATCGCAAACGAAGTAAACTATCTATTTCAAAAGTTACTCCACTTGTAGCGGTTCTTACTACTCAACCTACTCAAGCTGCAATTGCCAATGCGTCAACTAACGGTAATGGCACAACTCCTTTGCTGCAATAATCCACCTGACTTAAAAATAGGACTAGGGGTGTTAAATCCTCTTCCCAAGCAATATCGCCAAATGTCCAAGCCGCACTGGGACTGTCTTTGCTCAACCAAATCAGGTAGCACCAACTCCAGCAGATGCGATTGCAAGCATTGCTATAAAATCGACCGATAACAATACCCCAATCAGTAATGTGTCACCGACGACATATAATTAGTCACTGTACAACTTATGTCAAACTAGACTATTGAGCAATGCTTTTATCAAAGCCGATGATGGGATTTGAACCCACGGCCTGCTGATTACGAATCAGCTGCTCTACCACTGAGCCACATCGGCGTACACAATCTAAGAGTATAACATGATTTAATCATGAACGATCAAAATCCCAAAAATCGCCTTAACTCTGAACAATATGCCAGCCTCAAAGCAGAAATAGCCGCTCCTTATCGCGGCTTACGACAATTTATTTACATCGCTTTCGGTGCTTCTGGCTCACTTGGTGCATTCGTCTTTTTCTTCCAAGTGCTTGCCGGACGGGATGTTGGGAGTGCTTTGCCTAGTTTAGCTCTCCAAGTAGCGATCGTTGCTTTAATGGTCTTTCTCTGGCGCTGGGAACAGCATCGGCAACAACGCCCCCAATCGGGTAAAAATCCTAATTCCTGAAGGGAGAAATTTTAGGTGTTAACTTTTTAGATATCTTCATATTCCAATACGCTTGGGTTAAGGCTAAAAACTAAAACTGGCGTAGGTTGGGGAGCCAGTGCGTTGCGGGGGTTCCCCCCGTTGTAGCAACTGGCGTTTGAGGAACGAAACCCAACATTATCAAGGCTTTGTTGGGTAACGCTTACGCTCAACCCAACCTACTATTCTTCTTAACCCAAGCGTATTGCTTCATATTCTTCAAATTTTATGTTTTAAAACGCCTAAAATTAATAAAACTCACAATATTGGAAGCGCCAGACTAATGATTTGTTAGTCTGGCGCTTCTAATTTGCTAACTAGGCATTATTTACTGAACTGTTACCAAATAGGATGAAGGAATTGGTTGGGCACGTCCAGCATTGACGAGCGCCTGGTAAACAAAGGCAGCAACTTCGGCTCTAGTCGCTTGACGATTAGGATTGAGTTGCTTTGCTGTGGGATAGTTGATCACTAGTTGCCGTGCAGTTGCGGCAGCAACAGGAGCGATCGCATAATTAGGAATCTGGGCAGCATCGGTGTAAAAGGAAAGGACATTCTGATTACTCGCAGTTAAGCCCAAACCATTAGCTAAAGCTACTAACGCCTGCACTCTAGGAATTTGCTGCTGTGGTTTAAAAGTGCCATCGGGATAACCAGAAACAAATTGACTCTGGTAAGCAGATTGAATTGCAGCGTAAGCCCAGAAATTAGTTGCTACATCCTTAAATTTAATTGCAGTGCGTTTGGTTGCTGGTGTTAGGGCTTTAGTGACAATAGTGGCGAATTGAGCGCGGGTTACAGGATCATTGGGTTTAAAGCTGCCATCAGGAAAGCCAGCAATAATATTTTGGGAGGCTAAAGCTTCGATGTAGCTTTTTGCCCAGTAATTAGCTGGTACATCTTTAAATGCAACAGGCCCTCCAGGCGGTACGTCAACAGTTGCAGCAACGAAATTTACTGAGCCGAAAATCTTTTTCTGATCGATATCGTTGCCAATAGCGAGAATTTGACTGGTTTTTGTGGCGTTGTTCACATCATAACGAGTGTTATTGCGAATAAGATTTCCACCAGGATTTTCGTTGGTACCAAGATCAGGTAGAGCGTTGACAGTCGCTACTACTCCATCCCGCTTATTGTTCTGAATGACATTCTTACGCAATACGGGCTTTGCTGATTCGGAGATATAAAGACCATCTTGGTTTTGGAGAATTTGATTTTCCACAATTTGGGGTGTGGAAGTGCCACCGATCGCTAGACCAAAACCAGTATCCTGAAATAAGTTATTCCGAATTTCTCCTTGGGCAGCTCTAGTAATGGAAATCCCATTGCCTTGGTTTTGCACAAAGAGATTACCTTCGATTTTGGGATTGGCCGTACCGGTGACAAAAACACCCTCTCGGACACTGTTACTAAAAGTACTGTTTTTGATAATCGGATTACTTGACTCTACCCACACACCCGTACCCCGCCCATTTGGGTTGGTGACGGTGACACCTGCGATCGTGGTATCTTGGTCGGCAAGGATGGTAATGTCCTGTCTGGCAAAGCTGCGACTTGTGTAAAAGCCTCCACCTGTAATCAATATTGCCTGACCTTTAGTAGCTTCATCACCCCGCAGTGTCACCCCTGGTTTAAGCAACAACGGGAAGCTTTCGCCACTTTCCTGGTTATAGTTCCCAGGTGCTAATTGAACAACTGCACCTGATTGGGCTTGACTGAGAGCGAAACTTATGCTTTTGTAAGGTGCAGCTGAGGTTGCACCAGCACCAGCACTATCTGTACCAGTTGCTGGATTAACGTAAATCGCTGCGGCTGTTACGGGAACTTGCGCTGTGAGAGTTGGGGCGATACCTTCTGGGTGAGTCGCACCAGCATTAACCTCATCAGGTAGTAGTATTGACCCACTAGAGACAACAAGCATTGCCGTTAGTCCGGCTCCCAAGCGTAAAGTATATCTGAGATGGCTGCTAGAAAAAAGGCGAAAAATCTCCGATGGAGAAATGTGAAAACCCCGGTATTTCATTTTTTGAGTCTGTGATGTGCTGAATTACGGTATGTCAAACAAGGTTGAAGGTAGCAAGCAGCCTTGTAGCTGCTGTAAAACCCATGCAAAACTATACTGGATGATTAGCACTGATTCAGCTAAATTCCTTAGATAGATCACAGAACTTATACATTAGTTATATTATTTTATTCAGAAAATTCTACTAGTACTCTGCCAAGCCAACTTTGAAGGGTAAAAGAACGAACCACAGAGGAGCCAGTGCGTTGCGCGGGTTAAGAGCGTTGTAGCAACTGGCGTCGCACAGAAAACACAGAGTCAGAGAAAAAAGGAGATGGTAACTGGATTTTCGCGCCCCCTGTACTGGGGACTTTCGAGATGAGGCGGTCTATCAACAAGTCTCTCGCTGGCTTGTCTAAGCGCTCATTCTCCCTAGTGAATTATTTATTTTTTTGTATTCCCTAAAGCTAGATGCTGCAAATAATGTTCCTGCAATATGATCACAGGAAAAGCAAACCTATTGGAAATGGGAAGAAATGCGTTTTAAATTTTTGGGGCTGCGTCGCGCTTTAGTTTTAGTAGGTAGTGCCTGCCTTCTACTTTTGTCCCCGCCTGTCTTTGCTGCTGAACGAGTAGTGCTAAACTATGGTACCTTCCATGAATCGCTTTCTGTAGAGGAGCTATCCACCTTTGCCGAAACAGGTGAACTTTCACGTTCACTACGAGTTAATTTTGCTTTGGCGCGACAAGATCCTAAAGCCATTCGCCAGTATTTAACAGAGCCTGTGAAGGTAAACCTTGTATTTTTAGATAGAGTGCTGAATAGCCGGATTGGTAATATTATTTTGGATCAAATTAGTCAAGTTATTTATACACCGTCTCACAGAGCAAATCGGCAGGCTTTGCGAGCCGCTTTGGTACTTTCTGCCAGTCAAGACGGGCAGGTGTCGCTAATCGAAATTATTAAGAATTATCCCATAAATGAAGTCGAAGTTGATGGAAAACGCTTGCAGGGTGCATACCGTCAACTCCGCCGCTTGCAAACAAGTCTACAAGATTTATTTGGTGTTTAGTAAGCTAAAGTTTCTAAAGTTTCCCTTAAATACCGTTGTACCTGCTGTTCCAAGCGAATTCCGTGTAATTGAGCATCGCGTTCTAGTTGCCAGCGTTGAAAACCGGAACTTGTGGAGATCGCACATTTGAGACTATACCAAATTTCAGTATCAGCAGAAAATTGGCGATCGCTAGAAGCTGGAATTTGAGCCATAATTTCTCATTCCTTTATTTTAACTTCAACGGTAATTGAGCATGGGGCAAAACAGTTCTGAGTTAGGAGTTAGGAGTTAGAGTTAGGAGTTAAGAGTTAAGAATTAGGAGTTATTCTCCTTTGCCCCTCTGCTCCCTCATCCCCCTCATCCCCTGCTACTTATTTATAGCCCTTTAAAGTGAAATAATATACTTTACGGGCTGCTATGAATCTGTATTAATCCTAAACAAGGATTCCAACAATCGAGGCACGATTTGATTAACCCGTACTCCTAAAATCGTGAAATCCTGCTTAATCTTTTCTAAAGATAATGGCTCTATGCCAGCGAATTCTGTGTCATTAGTCACTAAAACTCGCATTACACTCACAGGTATTTGTAAAAATAGATTGCTGCCCAAAAACGCTAACCCCGCAAACAATAGTGCAACGCTACGCCATTGTGGGAGAAATTTAGCTGAATTTGCTACTAATGGGGCAATTTGGTAAAGCTGCCACAGCACCCAAACCGACAATACTGCTGCCACTAATGCCAGGATACGATTTAACTTTGTATTAATTAAACAGAGAATTTTTCGCTGCCGCTCGGTCAGATTTTCTGGCTTTAGAGCTATTCCTAAAAGAGCAAATATATAAAAAGGGCGACGCAACTGCATCCATAGCAAAGGCAGAATACCAATGGCAGCAACTAAAAATAGCTCCATCCAGACTGGTAAAAACGGCTCGCCTACAGACAGGAAGAATAAGCAGAGGACTAAAAAAACAGGCAACGTCGCTAATCCAGCGACGTGAATCCACAAAATAGGTTCAGAGCGAAATGAATGCATATATAAAAAGTTATGAGTTAAGAGTTAGGAGTTAGGAATTAGCAGTCTTTAACTCCTAACTCCTAATTTATCACTCCTAACTTCTAACCATTTTACCCTCAACACTACCTTGTTAAGGTGAGAGTGCGGCGCTTCGTAACCATTTGATAGGATTCGATGATGTCACCTTCAACCCAATCATTGAATTTATCCATGCCGACACCGCATTCGTAACCGGCGTTGACCTCACGGGTATCTTCTTTCATCCGTTTTAGGGAGTCAAGGACGCCTTCAAAGAGCACCTTACCGCCGCGTCGCACCCTGACTTTGCAGTTGCGAACTAGCTTGCCAGATTGAACGTAGCAACCGGCAACCGCACCGCGACCGACTGGGAAGACGGCACGGACTTCGGTTTGACCCAAGGCTTCTTCCACCAACTCTGGTTCCAAAAGACCTTCCAAGGCATCTTGGATATCTTCCAGGAGTTTGTAGATTACGTTGTATTCACGAACATCTACACCCGCTTCATCGGCTGCTTGTCTAGCGCCACTAGCGAAGGTGGTGTTGAAGCCAATAATTACAGCGTTACTGGCAGCTGCTAAGTCGATATCTGTCTCGGTGATTTCCCCAGCAGTAGCCAACAGCATCCGAATTTGGACTTCGTTTTGCGGGATTTGCTTGAGCGCTCCCACAATGGCTTCCACGGAACCTTGTACGTCTCCCTTCAAGATCAAGTTGAGTTCTTTCAACTCGCCTTCTTGGGCTTGAGCCGACAAGGTTGTAAGGGTAACACGTCCTTGTAACAAACGGGATAGGCGTTGTCTGTCTGCGCGCTCGCTAGCGAGCGCTCTGGCTTCTTTTTCGTTTTGGAAGACCTCGAACTCGTCGCCTGCTGCTGGCACATCACTTAAACCTAGTACCTCGACAGCAAAGGAAGGAGAAGCAATGTCTACTCTCTTACTTCTGTCATCCACCATTGCCCGGACTTTACCGAAGGCCGAGCCAGCTACTAAGATATCTCCCACATGTAGGGTGCCATTCTGAATCAGTAGGGTAGCAACTGCTCCCTTGGCTTTATCCAGATGTGCTTCAATGACAGTTCCTTTGGCGGCACGATCTGGGTTAGCAGATAGTTCTCCAACCTCTGCTACTAAGAGAATCATCTCTAAGAGCGTATCCAGGTTTTCGCCTCTGATGGCGCTCACGGGAACCATGATTGTCTCACCACCCCAATCTTCTGCGGTCAGACCATACTGGGTCAACTCTTGTTTCACCCGCTCTGGTTGTGCCCCTTCTTTGTCTATTTTGTTGATCGCAACAACAATTGGCACTCCCGCAGCTTGGGCGTGGCTAATAGCTTCGATGGTTTGAGGACGGACACCATCATCAGCAGCCACTACTAACACGGCAATGTCTGTTACCCGCGCTCCTCTGGCCCGCATAGCTGTAAATGCTTCGTGTCCAGGGGTATCGAGGAAGACTATCTGCTGCGGTTTGCCCTCATGTTCTATATCCACATGGTATGCACCGATGTGTTGTGTGATCCCGCCAGCTTCGCCAGCAGCCACTTTTGTTTTGCGAATTGAGTCGAGCAGGGTTGTTTTACCGTGGTCTACGTGACCCATAATTGTCACGACTGGCGGACGGCGGTGGAGATATTCAAAGTCTTCTGCGCCGACCATTTCCGTAATTTTCCGAGCTTCTGCTTCTCGCTCGACGGTTTCAACTTCTATTTCTAGTTCTTTTCCTACCAGGGTAATTGTGGGAATATCCAGGTTTTGGGTGATACTCACCGCCATGCCTTTGAGGAACAGGATTTTCACAATCTCTGTATCGGGAACGGCTAAAACGTCAGACAGTTCTTGCACAGTCAACGGCCCTGTGATCGTGACCTTTTCGGGACGAGCGCGCTTGGTGTCAGCTTCTTGTTGGTGGCGACGGTTATTGTGATGGTCACGGCTAGAACCAGACTTAGAACCAGGCTTTCTACTGCCTCTAGCGGTTGGGGCGCTAGCAAGGGTTGCACCTGGCATCTGTACAGGTCGAGTCGCTTTGGGTTTGGGAGGACGGGCAATGGAAAGGCTGACTTGGACAGTGGCTGGTGAGTCTAGATCGTCATCATCTAGCAAATCTTCTTCAAACTCATCATCCAATATCGGCTTGATCCGCTTGCCTTTAACGCCAGCTTTAGCCTTCTCTTTAACTTCGTCAATGATTTCCTCTTCTACCCACTTCTTGCCGCCTTTGGTCGGGCGAGGTGGACTTGGGCGTTTCAAATCGAGGAGATCGGGTGCTGCGACTGGCTCATCACCTAATCCTTGAGATTTGCCCGCTATTCCTGACATCTGTCTGGGTGGAGTAGCGATCGGCATTGCGGCTGCTACACCTTCACCAGGACGCGCTGGCCTGGGTCTTTGCCCCTCTCCTAGTTGTGATGGTGCAGATGGTCTATTGACCCTCTGCTCTGGTCTGGTGGGTGCAGGGGTAGGACGACTTGTCCTTTGTGGTGCGCCTGGTGCAGACTGGTCAGTTGGCAGTTTAGCAACTCTGGGCTTAATTTGTTCGCGATCGCCTTCGACTGGCCGTTGCCGTTGGTCGCGCTTGAGGATGAGGATCGGTTTATCTCCCTGAGATACTTGCTCATCTACCACCGGGGCTTCTTCCGCCGCAGGTCTTGGCGGTGGGGCAGCTAATTGCGGTTTGATCGGTTTTTCCGCTTTCGGTCTGGGTGGAACTATTTTTTCTGGTTTTTGCGATGCTGTTTTTTCCGACGCCTGATTTGGAATTGGCGTTTGTTCCAAGTCCGTAACAGGAGGTTGCTCTTGAGTCTCAGATTGAGTCCGGGGCACAGGTCGAGTTGGTGCTGCCGGCTTCATGGGTGAGACTGGTGTAGCGAAAGGCCGTGGTGGTGAGGGAGGATTAGCTTCAGACAAGGCAGCTTGGGTATTGGTAGCAACTGACGCCTCTGGGGCGTTGGAGGTAGTATTTCTCAATATTTTGGGTTTGCGTATTTCCAAAATTTGCTGTTTGTGGGGTGCAGCAGGTCGGGCAGATCCGCCGTTTGGTGGTGAGTTTGGTTTATGGCTGGTTGTACGTAGTTCTTTTTTGGCGGAGGCATTCGTCGCTGCGAGTTTTTCCGCAGCCGTGCGAATGTTTTCTGCCTCGGATTCTGAAATCGTGCTGCTATGACTTTTGACCGAGATGCTGAGCTGGTCGCAAATTGCTAGTAGCTCTTTGTTATCCAAATTCAATTCCTTTGATAATTCATAGATTCTAACTTTGCCGTTGTTCATCCACTCTTCCCCTTTAATTTACAGTTTTAGCGGATGGTTGCCTGGTTTGCGACATCTCCATCCTTGGATTACTGTTTTTAGACTGCCATTCAGTTTTTGCCGGTGCCTCCAATCAGGAAAGAGAGATGTTTCGGTTTAATAATGGCATCCCCACCAGGAATGATGGTTGAGGGACACCCATAAAAATTTTTTAAATAAAAGATTTTTATAGGAACCCCTGACGCCGAACTGCGCCTGAGCGCTACCAGGTTGCCATTTTGTAGTTTCTTGTTTTGGTGATTCTGAGCCTTCCACAACACAATCGATTACATCTTGTTCTGGGAATCTTGCCTCGCCTCTCTTAATTATTGGAGAGCCGAATGCCTTTTACACCCATTTACTATTTTGGCACTAACCTTAACGATCAACAGAGGGTGTCATGAAAGCGCGACTTCGGCTTTCGCACAATTCCTCTGGTAATGACGTCACAAAGTTGTTCCAATTAAATTTGGTTTTGGGTATTGCTCTGGGCTAGACGTTGCAACAAGCTTTGGTACAGTGTTTCTGGCACTGATGCATGTAGCGATCGCCCTAGTCGATTTTTTTTTTGAGCTGCTTGTAGGCAACTCGTTTGCGGACAAATATAGGCAGAACGCCCCATGCCCTGATCTAATTGTACCTTTCCCGATGGAAAGACGCGGACAATCCGCCAAAACTCATCTTTTGAGCCTACTTTCCGGCAACTAATACAGCGCCGATAATT
>JAHCSU010000518.1 GCA_023522315.1 Nostoc sp. CCCryo 231-06 | reverse complement strand
AGGTGCAATTTATCTAGCTGCTTCTGTCATTTGGCTCAATTGATGACACGCCCTAGCTAATGCCACTGCCAAGGTTAATCTTTGTTTTATTCGGCTGATGGTTAAGAGACTTGCAGCACCTTCTTAGATGTCAAATGGGTTCTATACATCGAAGCAGGCATTTTTGTAACTAGCAACTTGAGTTATCTATATCTGTCTTATGTAGTGAGTGTTATACCTACCCTAAGTAGGGTTATCTATCTGCATTTATTCGTTAAGTTATATGAAGTACTGAAAGCAAATTTTCTCAGGAACTAACTGAGGAAATCAAAATAGCGTTAACTTCGTTGGAGTTTTTTATGACTTACACAGTTGATGAAGCAACAAGACCAGCGTTAGAAACTTTTCAACGCTTTGATATAGATACTCAGCTAGCCCTACTTTGGTTCGGTTACTTGGATCTTAAAGAACAGCTAAACCCGGCACCTCCTCAAAGCGTAGAAGCTATAGCTAAAGCAGTGTTCGACCAAATCCAAGAGTTGTCTAAAGAAGAGCAACTGCAAGCACAACGGGACATTATTAATGGTGCAAACCAAACCTATAATAGTCTAAGTCCCAATACAAAATTAGACGTTTGGCTACTGCTGGCACAAGGAATGGACAATGGAACCGTAATTCAAGTGCCGTCCGACTATCAACTTCCTGGTGAAACGGATGAATTTGTCGCATTGATCAAAAAGCTAGAGTTTGAGCAGCGCGTTAATTTCATGTTGAGTGTGGTGCAAGCGTTCGGTTAGTTAAGTCTAAGAACTCTCAATAGCTTTATAGAATTGGGGATAACTGCAAGTAGCAAATTACAGCTATTTTCAGGTAAACAAATCAGGCTGTAGGGGCACAGCGATGCTCATTAGTGTCAACAAAAGCCTAGAAATAGCAAAACTTTCGGCTTGACTCACCCGCATGGAACTAAAGTTCTCTGGCTAATAGCTAAAGTCTACTAAAGAATTTTCGGATTATTTAGTCATCTAAAGATGACTTTCGCTATTAGCAAGGAACTGAAGTTCCTTGCGGGACATGACTTTTACGTTAAGTTGACACCAATGAGCGATGCTATGCCCCTGCAATAGATGTAGTTAAAATAAATTGGGAAAATGAAACTTGATTCAGATTTTTTCCAACCGCACGATCGCATTATAATCAGGAACTCCTTCAAGCGATCGCTTACTTTTATCTAGTAGCACATTCCCTTCTGGCCAATGTACCTGCAAGTTTCCTGACTGAATTGGCGCAATGTAGACTTGACAGAACAACTCGCCTAACTCATTCTTAAGAATGACGCGATCGCTATCTTTTAAACCCAACAATGCCGCATCAGTAGCATTCATTAGCACCGCCTCTCGCATTGCCCCAGTAATTGCATCCTTGCGTTCCTGCACCATACTATTAAATTGTTTGCCTCGGCGCGTTGCTAATAAAAAATAACCCTCTGGTAATTCTCTTTGGCGTGGTAATAATACCCCAAAGTGTGCCTTTCCATCTGCCGTAGGGAAATTCCAGCCAAAGCATAAATGTGAGCCACCATACTGAAACTGGTCACCAGCCTGCTGTAAGTGTTGAATACCTGCATATTGCGGCACAACTTGAGCAATTTCTTGACGGATAGCAGCTGTGTCAGCAAAAGCCAGCTTATCTGCCAAATCTGGCTTTACCCGCCTTGCCAATTCTAAAAACACTTCCCACTCAGGACGCGCTTCCCCAATGCGTGGCCCGGGAATCTCTGGACTGAAAATTACCCGGCGTTCGGTGCTAGTTTCTGTGACTCCCCCTGGTATTTCGTAGCGAGTTGTCGCAGGTAAAAGCACCACAGTATCAGCAGGTTCCACCAACATCTGACTAGAGAGAACAATGTCTATATGTACCCGCAGTGGTATTTTCTTCAGCGCCGCTTCCACATAATCTGGTTCTGGCAGTACTTCTAAAAAATTACCACCCACAGAAACCAACACATCTAAATCTCCCTGATGTGCGGCGTTAATCATTTCTGGAGCAATCAAACCTTTACTTGCTGGCACATCAAAGCCCCAATGTTGGCTCAATTGGGCAGCATTTTCTGGAGTGATGGGTTTACCACCAGGAAATACTGTCGCGTAACATCCCATCTCTGCACCACCCTGCACCCCAGAGTGGCCGCGAATTGGCATTAAACCGCAGCCTTCCCGACCGACAAAACCTTTGGTGAGAGCTAAATTAATAATACTTCGCACATTATCTTCGCCGCATTCATGCTGGGTAATACCCATACTCCAAACAAATACGGCTTTATTAGCTTCTTTAACCATTTTGGCAAAGCCGTACATTGACTCGCGGGATGTACCAGAAAGTCGCTCTAATTCTTCCCAAGATTGGCTTTCTAAGGATGCTTTGAGTTCGGCAAAGCCATCTGTGTATAAATCTATAAATGACTGGTCTACCCAGTTGTTAGCAATTATATGTTTAATTGTGCCATTCAAAAATGCTATATCCCCACCCATGTTGATTAAAAAGAAGTCTTCGGCAAACTTTGTACCGAAAACAGCACTTTCTACAATTGAAGGAACCCAGTAGCGTTCCATTCCTGGTTCACGGTAAGTATTAATAACTACAATTTTTGTGCCAGCCTTCTTGGCGTAATGGAGATACTTAACAGTAACAGGCTGATTGTTAGCAACGTTGGAGCCAATAAAGACTAATAAATCAGTACCAATCCAATCTTTATAAGAACAGGTAGTAGCCCCAGCACCGAGAGCAGCTTTCAATCCTGCTGTACTGGGAGAATGGCAAATACGGGCAGCGTTATCAATATTATTGCTTCCCATTGCCCGTACAGCTTTTTGGGTAGCATAATAAGTTTCGTTGACAGTACCGCGACTGGTAACATAGAAACTGAGTCGGTCTGGTGTAGTGGTGCGAATGCGATCGCTAATTACCTCTAAAGCTTCATCCCAACTAACACGGTGAAAGCCTTTTTCCCCTCGTTGACGAATCATCGGGTAAGGAAGTCGTCCCAAATCGCGTAATTGGGCACTTTTTTGCTTTTTTAACTGCGAAACATCTTCCAATAGCACAGGGTCAAAAGCTGACATAGTATTCATCCGCAACAGCCGCAACCGGACATTGCAGAGATGGATGCCTTCTGTTGTCCAATCCTTCATTCCGGTTGTTCCCAGAGCGCAACCATCGCAGACACCTTTATCAAGAATATTCCACGCGTAAGGTAGTTTGTCACGAGACAGCCAAATTGCCCGAAATACCTCCCAGTAGTTGTTGGGGTACTGTTCGCCAATGCCAAAAGGCTTCCAACTTGCCCAGTTTGAGGGTGTCCAGTGCTTTTTGGGTTTAGGTAACATGATGTAGCGTGTGTGAATTGCTGGATTATTTAAGGCTACCGTTTTAAGTAGCATTTAAGTAGCAGGCGGTTAAAAATCTAGACAAATGAGATAAAAAACTCCACCCACAAGGGGATGGAGTTTTTGGGCATGGGGAACAGGGCATGGGGCATGGGAAAGAAGTTGCCAATGCCCAATGCCCAATGCCCCAAGCGACGGGGCGACTATCCCTCTCCACCCACAAGGGGATGGAGTTTCCCGTCGCTTTGAATTAAAAATCCCTGCCACAGTGGACAGGGATAGCAGCTTTTAGCTATAGCTTGTCTCTTAGCTAACAAAATCTTTGTGGGCAGCGACAAGCATCTGAGCCTGCCTTAAAACATTTCCGAATAAATAAAAAGGGATTTGCCAAGCTGCAACGGTAACTTCTTTGACTATATCCTGTACACTAATTGCAATTAATTCATGCTCTGGCTGCTCTCCCTCAACTGTACCAGACCAAGTAAAAGCTAATAAGAAATCATCCTCTCCAGGCAAGGATGCAATTAAACATTCTTCTGGTGTTGGTTCGCAAATAATTCCATAATCATTTGCAAGTTCTACTAATCTTTGAAAGTTCTTTCCGTTTGTCATTTGTGCTTTGGGTGTAATTGAATCTCAGTTTTAGAATAAATAATATTTTGAACTCCAGAACTCAAGTGAGTTGCTCTATAGCAGAAATCACGAATTATTAATTATTAATTATTCGTTGAGAGTTATGAGTTATTGGAGTTAGATCAGGCTTCAGTCCAAAATCTTACCGCGATCGCCTGGTTGTATCAGCAACAATTGTTACTGTTTTAAAAAAAAATCTGAACTACCTACTTTTTCAGTTGACCGTATTTACATACACCTCCCTTCGTTACATTTGAGGCGATATCTGCTGACAAGATGCTGATTGTCTATGCAATTGCGCTCCTTTTTGCGAGAGGCTAATCAATACTCCTATAAATACTGTTCCCAGTGCATATTTTCCCTGCAAAATAGTATATTCCCCAGGTACTTATTGATTAAGGATGACTATTGTTTCATCATCTTGAGGCAAGAATAAATTATATTGACCGCCAACGCCACAAATTTCACAAAATGTCACAGGGTGTTTAATTAACTTAAGTTTTATTTGTAATTATCCAGCAATTTGAATGTCAATATTGGTATCTTTACAGGCATTTTCGGAAATTAAAATCTGTCCCAAGCAAGCTTAAGAATTAACGAAAGAGTTAGCATTTATCATTCTAGGCTCAAAACTAACGCTGAAAGTTTTATTAACAATGAAGATTTAATGAGGTTATTTTAAAGTATAATTTTATTGAGAAACTGTGGACGCCCTGGAGTTTACCAAAATTTTAATATTAGCGGTAAGTAGGTACAAAAGTACCTTTATTAAAGTTATTTAACGTGCAATCTATTTGGCATCAGAGACAATACATACTCCTCCAAATTTTTTGAGAAGAGTTGTTATAAGTTGTAATAATTTATACTTTTATTCTTATGTATGGGTAAATGGGTGGAGCTTTTCCCATCCTTGTTTTCCTGTCAGTATGTCTTACCCTGCCCCTTTTGGTCAGAATATGGCAATATATTATAAAGTTGTACCTAACCGCCTACGTAGAGGTTTAACGTGGATACCATTGCAATTCCTGCTCTAAATCGGCCAGTGGATGCCACGGTAGAAATTCCTGGTTCTAAAAGTCTTACTAATCGGGCGTTGCTTGTCGCAGCTTTGGCACAAGGTGACTCCCTTTTAGAAAATGCTTTATTTAGTGAAGATAGCGAGTATTTTGCCAAATGCGTAGAACAATTGGGCATTCCCATTACGCTAAATTCTCATCTGGCACAGATCGAAGTGACGGGAAAGGGAGGCGACATCCCAGCTAAACAGGCAGATTTATTTGTGGGTTTGGCAGGTACAGCAGCACGGTTTATCTCGGCGCTGGTGGCATTGGGTAACGGCGAATATCGCCTAGATGGGGTTCCCCGGATGCGAGAACGACCGATGGGTGACATGCTGACGGTGCTGCAAACGGGTGGAGCAACCGTTAACTTTGAGGGAAACTCCGGGTTTATGCCCTACACCGTCTATAGCCAGGGATTCACTGGCGGAAATTTCCGTCTGAAAGCCAACCAAACAAGTCAGCAACTTTCGGCATTGCTGATGATTGCGCCTTATGCTCAACAAGATACGAACATTGAGGTTGAAGGGACATTAGTTTCTCAATCTTACGTCAAAATGACCTGTCGTCTGATGGCAGATTTTGGCGTGGAGGTGATTCAAATCGGCGATAATCAATTTCAGATCAAAGCAGGTCAACGTTACCAAGCTCGACATTACACAGTAGAACCTGATGCGTCAAATGCTTCTTACTTTTTTGCCGCCGCCGCTGTCACGGGTGGACGGGTGCGCGTCAAACATTTGACCAAACAATCTTGTCAGGGTGATATTCTCTGGCTGAATGTCTTAGAACAGATGGGTTGCCAAATTAAAGATTCGGATGATTACACCGAAGTGACAGGGCCGAAGCAATTGCAAGGCATCGACATTGATATGAATGATATATCGGATTTGGTACAAACATTAGGAGCGATCGCGCCCTTTGCCAGTTCACCGATTACCATTCGGAACGTGGAACATATTCGATATAAGGAAACCGATCGGATTAAAGCTGTGGTAACAGAGTTGCGTCGGCTAGGAGTCAAGGTTGAAGAATTTCCAGATAGACTGAAAATTGAGCCTGGCCCCATTACCCCGGCGGCGATTGAAACCTACCACGATCATCGAATGGCGATGGCTTTTGCTGTCACTGGCTTGAAGGTTCCAGGGATTGTAATTAAAGATCCTGGCTGTACAGCGAAAACCTTTCCAGATTACTTTACCCGATTCTTCCAGATGTTAGAACAGTGACATCTCTTAGAACCTTTTTTGGTTTTAGAGAAGAAACAGCGTTGCAATCGTTTAAGTGATTTTTCCGCCTTTTTCAAGTGTCTGGGGTTCTCAACTTGGTTGCCATTGCCATCAGTCAAAAAGTAGCTTAAACCAACATCTATAGCGGTTCTCAGTTGATTAGGTACTAAACCCCACCCCCAACCCCCTCCCCGCTCTTCGATAGGGGGCTATGATGTACATCATGTGATTAGGAAACGCTATAATCCAACTGTTTTATTTGTTGGCTTTCGTTTTTCAATTCGCTTTTGGTCGATGTAAAATTGGTCATAATAACTATCTGCACGACGCACAATGCCAATACACTAACGAGTTGCAGGTAAAAATATCACAAAAATTTGTGATATTTTTGAACAATTTCAGATATTGGGCAGGCGAATAAATTGGCTTACGCCTTACCCCCATGCTTAAAAGCAGGGGCTTTCTCGGCGCGGATATCTTGGTAAGATATGATAATTATTCACTGAGAGTTCAAGCTTTGCCGATGTCATCTGCCTATCTGCTAGTATCTCACGGAAGTCGCGATCGCCGCCCAGAAATTGCTATGCAGCAACTAGCAAAGCTGGTATGTAACAAACTGTCAGAAAACCACAATACATTAAATGGCGCACATCAGGTTGGCATAGCTGCTTTGGAAATGAGTCCTCAGCCTTTACACGAGCAGATTCAAGAATTTGCCAAGAGCGCTTTTGGCGATTGCAAAGCATCTCAAAATGAGAATCGGCTCAAAATTGTACCGCTATTTCTGCTGCCGGGAGTGCATGTAATGACAGATATTCCTGCCGAAGTAGCACTAGCACAACAGGCTATTGGTCAGGATATCATGATTGAGTTGCAACCATACTTAGGCTCTCACCCCAATTTAGAGAAATTGCTGGCAAAGCAAATAGCTGCTATAAAAGCAGAAGCATGGATTCTCTTAGCTCATGGTAGCCGCCGCCCAGGTTCTAAAGAAACTGTGGAATCAATAGCAGCGAGTTTACCAGCAGTGACTGCTTATTGGGCTGTCCCTCCTAGTTTAGAATCACGGGTGAAAGAGTTGGTAGATGCTGGTTATAAAGAAATTGGAATTTTGCCATACTTTTTATTCGCAGGTGGAATAACCGATGCGATCGCTGCCTCAATAGAGGAGCTAAAATTACAATTTTCTGCGGTGAATTTCCAATTGGCAGAACCACTGGGAGCAAGTGCAGAATTAGCCGAGCTAATTTGGGATTTAACAGATAGATAGATGAACCGCACAGAAAAACAGGAGAACAAGTATTTGGGAAAGGTTTATTTAGTAGGTGCGGGGCCAGGAGATCCAGGACTAATTACCCTGAAAGCAAAAGGTTTATTGGAATGTGCAGATGTAGTTATCTATGATGCCTTAGTGAGTCCGCCAATTCTGGCAATGATTAATCCCCAAGCCGAGCAAATTAACGCTGGTAAGCGGAGGGGAAAACATTCGCTGTTCCAGGAAGAAACAACTCAATTGCTGATTGAGAAAGCGCAAAATCATGCAATTGTGGTGCGCTTAAAGGGTGGTGATCCTTTTATTTTTGGTCGCGGTGGCGAAGAGATGGAAGAATTAGTCAACGCGGGAATATCAACAGAAGTTGTGCCCGGTATCACATCGGGTATTGCAGCCGCAGCATACTCAGGTATTCCATTGACTCATCGGCTGTATAGTTCTTCAGTTACATTTGTGACTGGTCACGAAGCGGCAGGTAAGTATAAACCGAAAGTGAATTGGAATGCGATCGCTCACGGTTCCGAAACCATTGTAATTTATATGGGAATTCACAATCTGCCTTATATTGTGGAGCAGTTAAGTGCGGCTGGGCTGAATTTAGAAACGCCCATTGCTTTGGTGCGCTGGGGTACGCGCCCAGAACAAGAAGAATTGATTGGTACTTTAGAAACAATTGTAGAGCAGGTAGAGCAAACTGGATTTGCTGCACCTGCGATCGCAGTCATTGGACAAGTAGTAAATATGCACAGTATTTTGTCTAGTTGTCGTCCAGTTTGATGGTTAGGGCAAACGTGAAATCCATTGTCTTTAAGTTTCTCGAATCCAAAATGCCAATCCTCCGCCACGGCCACGAGCTGCAATAAAATCTTCCGTCACTAAAAAGAAACCAAAAAACGGCTGTTTAGCTATGGGCTGGTTGTAGAAATCTTCTGTTTGAACTTTACCAGAACGCATTGGTCTGTTATAAACAAGACGACCAAACAGACTAATAAGCATTTGGTTAAAGTCAAACGCCAATAAATTTTTCTTACTTAAATATTGCACTGGCCCCGTGAGATTCAACAAAGCTGGGCCAAATTCAACCTGATTACTAATTTCGCCTCTGTCTGAATCCTGTTCCAAAGTGGCATTAAAGGAAACATGGATTGTTATAAACTTGGGTACATACAAACCCTTGCCTAATACAATTCCGCCACGCTCTCTGACTTTCTTAGTACCAGTGGCAAAGCAAAGTTGCCATTTACCCAGAAGAGATTCAAACGGATAACTTAACCGTTCTTGCTTGGCAGATTTTTCTGCTTGTAGCAACGCATTTACTAATATTTCAGCACTAAGGGGTGTGCCTTCCTGTCCTCGATACGCAGCCGCAGCTTGCGATAGCACGCTCACAAAGTCAAATGTGGCTTTAGATGTCAAATTAGCTGTCATAAAAAAATAGTGATTTGTTTGGAAACTCAGCGTCTTTAGACCTGAGAGGAAAAACAACTCAAGCGGTTTTAACTGCCGTCGCATTACCGCCTTGGAGTTGCTGAATTCGGTGTACTTTTGTTTTGTACTTTCAACGGGACAATTACCGTTTCAAACTTCGCAACCCTGTACGCATAATGTTTTGCTCCTAAGAGCCTCCCTTGCGGGGTTAAGTTAGCTGACGCTCGAAGACTCGCTAACGCTGCGCTAACGACCTGTTATAAGAGCTTGTTAGGCTTGCAACACTAAACCAGTGACCTTAGTTTTGTTTAATCACAAGCGACAGAGCAGGGAACTAGCTTGTCTGACGACACGCTTACGCGAACGGATTCCAAGGTGTCGTGACTCAAATAACGGCTACCTATTACTAGGTGGTCTGGTCAGTACGGCTTGTTTGATTGCTCTTACAAGCCCCGTGTCTTTAGACCGGGGTTACTGACAATTTAACTACTTATTTGCTTTTCTGATAGATTGTACCGTTATGGGGAGTAGCAGAAGAGAATTGGGAAGAGGTATTTTCATGGTTGGTTGTCAGATTTTTTTGGGATAGAGCCTCTTTGATAAAGAAGATCGATTCTCTGTCAGTTAGGTGAAAGTGGCTTTTGATTAGGGTTACGGCGGGCTGTGGCAACGGGCCAAGCTGCTGCTACCTCCCCTACAAAATCCAGTTTGTCCAAAGCTTTGGCTCTTGTTAATGACCAAATTCTGTGACAATGGTTAACAATCTGACAATTCAGGTCATCTGGAAAAATTAACGCGAAACCTAAATTCCAGCCTTCTTCCCTAATAGGGAATCGGCGGAATTCAAAGCCTCTCAAGCGCAGGAGAGAGCAGAAGTGAAGTTTTCCAAATCCCGTGAAAAGTCAGGGTTAACAAACAATAAGCCGGAATACTGAATCTAAGGTACTCATGAGCCAGAGTTCTCAAAACAGCCCTTTGCCACCCAAAGCCGTTCAATCATATTTCCATTGGTTATATGCTTTCTGGAAATTCTCTCGCCCTCACACGATTATTGGTACAAGTCTGAGTGTGTTGAGCTTGTATTTTATTGCCATTGCCATTAGTAATCATCCTGATTCCCTATTCCCGTTCGGCTACGCTCACGGCAAGCCGACTCCCTATTCCCATTCGACTACGCTCACGGCAAGCCTACTCCCTGTCTTAGGTGCATGGATTGCTTGTCTGTGTGGTAATGTCTACATTGTGGGGCTGAATCAATTAGAAGATGTTGATATTGACAAGATTAATAAGCCTCATTTGCCGTTGGCATCAGGTGAGTTTTCCCAACAGACGGGGCAATTAATTGTTGGTTTTACTGGAATTTTGGCGCTAGTTGTGGCGTGGCTAACTGGGCCATTCTTATTTGGCATGGTAGCAATTAGTTTGGCGATTGGTACTGCTTATTCTTTACCGCCAATTCGTTTGAAACAGTTTCCATTTTGGGCAGCGCTGTGTATTTTTTCGGTACGCGGCACGATTGTTAATTTGGGATTGTATTTGCACTATAGTTCGGTGCTGAAACAAAGCCAAGTAATTCCGCCTGTGGTGTGGGTGCTGACGTTATTTATCTTGGTGTTTACCTTTGCGATCGCTATATTTAAAGATATACCAGATATAGAAGGCGATCGCCTCTATAATATCTCTACTTTCACTATCAAACTCGGTTCGCAAGCTGTGTTTAATCTGGCTCTTTGGGTGATAACTGTCTGTTATTTGGGGATGATTTTAGTTGGTGTGCTACGTATGGCCTCAATTAACCCCATATTTCTGGTAATTACTCATTTAGCGCTGCTAGTTTGGATGTGGTTGCGGAGTTTGGCAGTAGACTTACAAGATAAAAGTGCGATCGCTCAATTCTACCAATTTATCTGGAAACTATTTTTTATCGAATATCTGATTTTCCCTATCGCCTGCCTTTTGGCTTAGACAATGCTAGAAACCTTTCCCACTAGTTCTATTATTGCTGCTGTTGTAGTTGTTCTTAGTCTATCAATTCTGGGCTATTTCGCTTGGAAAACTTTGATTACCTCAGACTTGTTTCAAAAAGGAATCAATCTTTCTCAAGCAAAAGATTATCAAGGTGCAGAAGCAGCGTTTCGTAAGGTAATTTCCCTCAACTCTACTAATGATGTGGTGCGCTTGTTTTTAGGAGATGTTTTAAACCAACAAGGTAAAGTAGAAGAAGCAACAGAATTATTCCGGGAAGTGATTCGCCGTAGTCCAAAAAATCCTGATGCTTACTTGCGTCTGGCAAATATTCTCATGCAGCAAGAGCGAGAAGAGGAAGCCAAAACTAACCTGCTACAAGCTAAAGATTTATTGCAAAAACAACGACAACCTGAAAAAGCTAAAAAAATCACTCAACTGTTAGATAAAATGAGTGATAAGTTAAGTCAGAATTGTGGGGATTAAATTTTCCTGTTCCGTCTCCTAATTTTTTTACCACTCCCCTGATAATGGGGAGAATGGCTTTTGTTTTGCAATTTATCCAGTGTCTGTCGTAACTTTATCTGCAATTTTCGCAAGTTTGACCACTTCCTTCATAGTCTTTAAAATTGCAATTTGATGTGCTATAAGCTCCATAGCCACAATGCATTGATTTAGGGTTTAGAGGAGAAAATTGTGGGGATTTTAAAATATTGTCTTTTTGCAAAACATCTACAGTAAGAGTTTTTTTTGGTTTCTAAAGACATATTCTAGTCTCCTTAAACAGTCAGCAACTAGACATACTGCATCAGTAATATTTTAATAGTAAAATAATAGTATAGATATTCTCGTTTAAACGAGGTACATCCGTAGGGGCGCACATCTGTGCGTCCCTACGGAAATACTTCTGAATTCACCAATTCTGACTCACCTCGGCTACGCTCGGCGACCTCCTGAATTCTGCTGTATATGTTCATCTGTGGTAAATTATTTTTCTTGTACCTTATCTGTGCGGTAACTGCTATATCAAATGAAGACAAGAAAGATCCAAAATGACAATTCAACAGCCAAGCCGTCTCAATACCGATGTGCGAACAACTTCAGCTAATTAAAAAAATAAATTTAGTAGTAAATTTTATAGATTCAAAAAAATTAAGTGTTTATGTCAAACATAATATCAGAATTGTGGACTAATTTTTTTACATCAGGATCATTTATTCCACATGGACACTGCTATCTATGGCAAACGAATTTAGTTTGGTTACATATATTATCTGACGCATTCATTGCACTAGCTTATTACTCGATTCCAGCGACACTCTTCTACTTTGTCCGCAAGCGGCAGGATTTGCCCTTTGATTGGATTTTTCTCCTGTTTAGTGCATTTATCGTAGCTTGCGGCACTACTCATTTAATAGAGATTTGGACGCTTTGGCATCCAACCTATTGGCTATCAGGGTTTGTCAAAGCAGTAACTGCAATGATATCTGTAGTTACAGCACTACAACTTATACCTCTAGTTCCACAAGCACTGGCACTTCCTAGCCCTGCTCAACTAGAACAAGCAAATCAAGAACTTCAAACACAAATAGCCGAACGCTTACGGGTAGAGGAGGAACTACGAAAATACCAGAATCACCTCGAAGAAATGGTTTCTGTTCGCACCAATGAAATTAGCAAGACTAATGAGCAATTACAACAAGAAATCCTTGAACGCCAACGTATCTTAGAAATTCTTCGGCAAAGCGAAGAACGCTACCGTTACTTAGCTGAGGCAATTCCTCAACTTGTATGGACAACTAATGCTAACGGTGAATGTGATTTTTTTAATCAAAATTGGTGTGAATACACTGGGCTAACATTAGAGCAATCCTTGGGTTCTGGTTGGTTGGCTGCATTGCATCCAGATGATATCCAAAATGCTAATGAAGTTTGGTCTAATGCTGTCAAAAATAGCACTATATATAACAATGAATATCGCTATAAACGGGCTTTTGATGGCTCCTATCGTTGGCATCTAGCGCGAGGTTTACCGCTCAAAGATGAGCAAGGTATTGTAGTAAAGTGGTTTGGAACATGTACAGATATCCACGAACAAAAACAAATACTAGAAGAACGGGCACGCCTGCTGGAATTAGAACAAGTAGCACGAGCTAAAGCAGAAACAGCCAATCGAATTAAAGATGAATTTTTGGCCGTCCTTTCTCACGAACTACGCACTCCACTAAACGCAATTCTGGGCTGGTCAAAGTTGTTGCAAACCGGCAGGTTAAACCAAGCAAAGGCATCTGAAGCACTAGCCACAATCGAGCGGAATGCTACCTTACAGGTTCAACTCATTGAAGACTTGCTAGATATCTCCAGAATTTTACAGGGCAAACTGACGCTGGATATTACGAAGATTAATCTAGAGTCTACGATATTGTCCGCACTACAGACAATGCGTTTAGCGGCAGAAGCAAAGTTGATTGAGGTAAGTACAGTATTTGAACCCCTGATGGGGGAAGTTATGGGCGACTCTACTCGTTTGCAGCAAGTCGTCTGGAATCTCCTGTCTAACGCTGTCAAATTTACACCCAAGGGAGGAAAGGTAGAAGTGCGACTAAAGCAAGCTGATGGCTATGCTCAAATTATAGTTAGCGATACAGGTAAGGGAATTAGCGCTGAGTTTTTGCCATTCGTGTTTGATTACTTCCGCCAAGCAGATAGCACCTCTACGAGAAATTTTGGTGGATTAGGACTGGGATTGGCAATTGTGCGTAATATCGTCGAGATACATGGCGGTATCATCAAAGCAGATAGCCACGGTGAGGACAAAGGGGCAACATTTACTGTTAGTTTGCCGCTTCTGCAAGATGAAAGCCCAAGGCTGAAGGATGAACAAAACTACGCTGTATTATTAACTCCTAAGTCTTTACCTCTGGCTGGCGTTCGGGTTTTAGTTGTCGATGATGATGCATGCTGATTCGCTAGATTTTGCTGCTTTTGTATTAGAGCAAGATGGGGCTTTTGTTATCGCGGTATCTTCCGCTTATGAAGCACTAAAAACCCTGGCAGAGGTAAAGCCAGATGTATTGGTCAGTGATATTAGTATGCCCGATATGAATGGCTATATGTTAATACGTCAAGTGAGAACTTGGACACCAGAACAAGGTGGACAAATTCCAGCAATTGCCTTGACGGCTTTTGCTAGAAACGATGATCAGGAAGAAGCACTAAAAGCTGGGTTTCAGATGCATTTACCTAAGCCTTTTAACCCAGAAAAATTAATTGCAGCCATTGCTAAACTTGTTGAAGCAAAAGTGTCCGCAATTACCTAAAAAAGGACTTTTTACTTTTAACAAAGCCTCAGCTATTATGTACAAATCGACACTTCTATGTGAGTAGACTTGTATCAAGTTAGGTTAATCACTTATAATTCGTGCTATAACTCCCCCAAAGGTACGCTTTTACTCCCCTCCTGGCAACCCTAATGTGTACACACAAGTCGAAAAATTCTCTGCCCACATTTTTGTCAGAGTGAAATCACACTCACCGACATCCCGCCCAGAACTGAAGTTCAGGGCTGATAGCGAAAGTCCACTCAAGTGGACTGAATTGATCATTTAGCCCACTTGAGTGGACTTCAGCTATGGGACTCGAAATGAATTCCGAGGCGGGATAGAAAAGCAGTGCGAGATTTATTAATAAAGATATGGCTGCGGCAAGACTTGTGTGGTATAGTGTAGCCCCGCAAACAGGGAGGGTCTGAGGTGTTTTTTATGATGGCAATTAGCCGCACTCGATATTACATTTGACACTCCCCGCCGTGAACGGACGGGGATTCTTGAATCAACGAGATCACTTA
>JAHCSU010000517.1 GCA_023522315.1 Nostoc sp. CCCryo 231-06 | reverse complement strand
CACTGCTTTGTTCTACCTGTCTAATTTCTTGCTCCAAAAAGTAGTTAAGTAGAGTTCTTAACAGCACAATTGCCCCTAAGTTCAAAATATCCTGGCGTGTAGGTGCGACAGCAGTACGGAGAATATCGCTAGCAACAGTAAACTCTAACCCCAAAGTCAGCACTCGTCCCAATTTTAAGCGAATCGACTCCGTAGAGTCATAATGCTGCTTGGAACGAGAAAATAACTGGCGCAAATAGCTGGTAATTGCCCGTAAAACTGCACCACCAATCACTAACGCCGCCGCAATCTCGGCGGCTACCGCGAAGTAGCCAACTAGCACCTTCAGCCAAGACTCTAAAGGACTGCTTTCTGCTGGAATGCTAGACGATGCCACATTTAAACTTAAAAGTAATACCAAGCCAAATATTAAAGATATTGGCAGCAGAATACTAACTAAAGAATCGCGCGATCGCTCTTGTTTCATTATTTCAGTATATAAATTAATCAATAGCGCGGCGCAAAACTCAAAAATCTACTTCTTTAGTATTTTTAATGCCAACGTAAACCCTTATACACCACAACTATTCAAATATGAACTTCCCTGATATTGTGCTGCCAAACTTGAGCTTATTGCGCTGCAACAACTAACACGACGAGTACGAGGGCAAATCAATTTTCAACAGACACAGATTTCAATTAGTCTAGATATGGATGATGAAGGAGTGACTGAAGCTCTATTCAATAGAGCTAACGATTTAGGTTATCCGGCTAGAAAATTATGCTGAAAATGCCAAAAACCACGCCGTTGAGAAGATGCTAGAACTCAAAAACAAAACATGACTGGATGAGAACGAAGAACCATTAACCTCTGAGCAATTCAAAAATTGTATGGTGCTTAAATCTATTGCTATCTGGACAGATGGTAGTGTGGAGTTTTATCATAATGATGGCGATCTGTTTTTTGGGCATTACATTTTAGTAACAATGGATAGTAGCGATCGCTTCCTAGATGCTCATATCGCTGGCCAACAGAAGATGCTAATAAGTTAAAGAGTTTTTTCTAATGTGTCTCGCCTTTACTGCCTAATCTTTGCTTGAGTATTTCTTCCATCTTTCTAAAATCGTCTTCCGTTTTGGGAAAAGGATATTTAAAGCTATGAGGATTCCCTAGGTTAATTAAAGCTTCAATTGCATCGTCATCTTCTCGATGAGTTAAAACATAATCTCTCAATTCTTGACGGGTCATTTTGCTAAAATCAGGCTTCATTATTAAATCTCCATTGACCATCAGGAAAAATCAAAACCTCTAAGCTTTCAGTTATGCCAGCAAGAATAAATACTATTTTGGTTTTCTGGTTAAACCTAAATACATGGATAGGCTGATAACCGTTTGAGAGCATTTGACATACTCTGACACAGGCAAGAGCCTGTTCGTTTGTAGGCATAGACTATTGTTTTTATGATAGCAAGGCAAGTACAACCATACAGGAAAAGTCATCTGCTA